>JBJMWH010000525.1:0-3986 GCA_045810245.1 Burkholderiales bacterium
CCCGCAGGGCGCCGCGGCCTCGTCGCCGGGCTGCCGCACTTCGGGTTCCGCGGCGTGCCGGCCGCCGAAGCGCTGCCGGCGCTGAACCAAGCGACCCTCGTCATGGTGCAATGCGAGTCGGCGGCCTCGCTCGATGCGACCGAGGAGATCGTCGCGATCGACGGCATCGACATGGTGATGATCGGATCGAACGATCTCCTCGCCGACCTCGGCCTCGCCGGCCAATACGACCACCCAAGGCTCGCGCAGGCCTATGCGCGCGTGATCGCCGCCTGCCGCAGCCGCGGCAAGCATGTCGGCGTAGGCGGCCTCTCTACGCGGCCCGACCTGGTCGCCAGGTTCGTGCAGCTCGGCGCACGCTATGTTTCAACCGGGACCGACCTCGCCTTCCTCGCCGCCGAATGCGCGCGTCGCGCACGCCAGGTGAAGGACTTGAAGCTATGAACACGGCCGTCGTCGCGCTGCTGGTCTTGCTGGCGGGAAATGCGTTCGCGCAATCGTTTCCGGCGAAGCCGGTGCGCATGATCGTGCCGCTCGTTCCGGGCGGCAACCAGGACCTCGTGGCGCGCGCGGTCGCGGAGGAGCTCTCGAAGAGCCTGGGCCAGCAGGTCATCGTCGAGAACCGCCCGGGACAGAGCGCCATCATCGGCACGCAGTACGTGAAGAGCGCGCCGCCCGATGGCTACACGCTGCTTTCGGTCGCCGTCACCTTCGCGCGCGTGCCCGGCGTGGTGAAGGCGGCGAACTACGATCCGCGCGTCGATTTCACCGGCGTTTCCCTGGTGTGCCGCATCCCGCAGGTGCTGGTGATGAACCCGGCCCATCCCGCGCGCACGCTGCAGGATCTGGTCGCGCAAGCGAAGGCAAAGCCGGGCGAGATCACCTACGGCAGCTCCGGCAATGGCTCGACCGGCCACGTCGCAGCCGAGCTGTTCATGCGCGCCACGGGCACCAAGCTGACGCAGGTGAGCTACAAGGGCAACGCGCAGGCCCTGGTCGACGTGATGGGCGGTCAGATCGCGATGATGTTCGACCAGGTCAGCACGTCCGCCGCGCAGGTGAGAGGCGCCAAGCTGCGCGCCCTGGCGGTGACCTCCAGGGAGCGCTCTTCGGTGCTGCCCGAGGTGCCGAGCCTGCACGAGCTCGGCTACCCCGGCTTCGACGACGTGACGTGGAACGGAATCGTCGCGCCGGCGGCGACGCCGCGCGAGGTGGTGAATCGCCTTCACGCGGCGGTGGCGAAGGCGCTCGCCAACCCCGAGATGAAGAAGAAATATGCCGAGCGTGGCATCGATCTCGTGGCGAGCGCCTCGCCGGAGGAATTCACGCAGTATGTGCGCGCCGAGGCCGATGCCTTCGTAAAACTGGTGAAGGAGGCTGGGATTCAGGTCGAATGAGCGCCTGCGACGCCCACTTCCACGTGTTCGGCCCGGAGGAGCGCTACCCATATTCCTCCGAGCTTCGCTACACGCCGCCGAGGGCGCCGCTAGAGGATTACCTGGAGCACGCGCGCAAGCTCGGCATCGGGCGCCATGTGTTCGTGCAGCCGAGCGCGTACGGTCGCGACAACCGCTGCATGCTCGATGCGATGCGAGCCGTTGGGGGGCAGACCTGCCGCGGTATCGTCGACATCGAGGAGGACATGCCCGAGGAGGCGCTCGAGCGCCTCGACGCGGCCGGCGTGCGCGGCGTGCGCATCAACGTGAATCCGATCAAGCCGCCCGAGCCTGGATTTTCGATGACGATGATGAAGCGCATCCGAACCCTGGACGCGAAGTGCGCCGGGCGCGGCTGGATGCTCGACTTCCTCACGCCGGGCTGGCTCACCCGCGAGCTGATCCCCGTGTTCAAGGACCTTCAATCGAGGTTCTCCATTGCCCACCTCGGCATGTTCCCGGCGATGGCCGGACCGCAGCAGCCCGGGTTCATGGAGTTCCTGAACCTCGTGCGCCGTTGCGAGCGCTGCTGGGTGAAGCTTACCGGCGCGTACCGCATCTCGCTCGAACCGGACTTCGCCGATACGCTGCCGCTCGCGCGCGCGCTCATCGCCGCGGCGCCCGAGCGCGTAATCTGGGGCTCCGATTACCCGCACCTCTCGTTCTCGGAGCGGGTCGACGCGCAGCGCCTGTTCACGCTGCTCGAGGCCTGGGCGCCGGACAAGCGGGTTCGCGACCGCATTCTGGTCGAGAACCCGCTGCGCTGCTTCGGCTTCTAGTTGCCGTTAGCGCGGCTTCTGGCGCTCCTTCCTACTGCCGGCGAATCTCGTTGGCGTCGGAGAGCAGCACCCGCGTTCCCGGCGCGAAATCGCGGCTCGGCGTGTCGACGTACATCATGCGGCCGTCGTCCATGCGGATGCGCAGGCGCTGCAGGCCGGCCTCGGTAGCGGCGGCGGGATTGCGCGCCGAGGTGTTCGGGCCGGCGGCCATCGCTACTGGTGCGGGGGTCACTGCCTGCACCACGCCGGTGCCGGCGCGGTAGGGCTGCTCTATGGGCGTGACGGCCACGGGGGCCGGAGTTTGGGGCGCGCGGCTGGCGCAGCCGGCGGAAAGCGCGGCCAGGATGGCGAGCGGTGCTGCAAGTGCGAGTCTGGTCATCAAATCCTCCTGTGGGTCGGCGCTGGAGAACTAGCAAGCGCCGTTCCGCTGCGATTCATTGACACTTGCGGCGCCGCGGGTTTAGCTTAGGTCGATACCCAAAGGGAGATCACGATGAAGGTCACGATGACCAAGCGCTTCATTGGCGTCGCCGTGCTGACTGCGGCGGTTTGCACCTGCGCCCTCGCGCAGGCGCCGGCGTCCAAGACGATCAAGATGCAATCGAGCTGGCCGGCGAGCAACACGCTGCAGGAGCACTTCAAGATCTTCTCCGAGCGCGTGGACAAGCTCAGCCAGGGCAGCCTGAAGATCGACGCGATGCCGGCCGGCCAGATCGTGCCGGCCTTCGAGGTGCTCGATGCAACGCACAAGAAGGTGCTCGACGGCTGGCATTCCATCTCCTACTACTGGGTCGGCAAGAATCCTGCCGCGGCGCTTTTTGCTGCGCCGCCCGGCGGCCCTTTCGGTATGGATCACATGGATTACCTGGGCTGGCTCTACGTCGGCGGCGGCCTGCAGATGTGGCGCGACTTCTACCAGAACGACCTCAAGCTGAACCTCATCGTGTGGCCCGCGCACCCGTCGAGCCCGCAGGCCTTCGGCTGGTTCAAGAAGCCGCTGCGCAGCGTGGCGGACCTCAAGGGCCTGAAATGCCGCCAGACCGGCCTCAACGCCGAGGTCTACACCAAGATGGGCATGAGCGTGGTCAACATGGCCGGCGGCGAGATCGTGCCGTCGGCGCAGCGCGGCGTCATCGACTGCGCCGAGTGGGTCGGCGGCGTCGAGGACCTGCGCCTCGGCCTGCACACCGTGTTCAAGTACCACTACACGCCCGGCATGCACGAGAACAACTCGATCGGCGAGCTCGGCTTCAACCTCGAGGTCTGGAAGGGCTTCACCCCGGCGCAGCAGGAAGCCATCAACTCCGCGGTGAACGACACCTTCATCCTGTGGCTCACGCGCTGGCAGAAGCAGAACGCCGACGCGATCGAGGAGCTCATCACGAAGCACGGCGTGCAGATCCGGCGCACGCCGCCCGATATCCTGATCGGCTCGCTCAAGGCCTGGGACGAGGTCGCGGCGGAGAACTCGGCCAAGAGCCCCACCTTCAAGAAAGTGTACGAGTCGCAGCGCGCCTACGCCGCCAAGGTGGTGCCGGCGAAACGCTACATGTTCCCGCCGTATTCGTTCGCCGCGAATTACTACTGGCCGCAGGAGGCGGCCAAGCCGGCCGGCAACAAGGGTAAAAGCAACTGACGCAAGGGTAAAAACAACTGAAACGGCTTTTGTTGGCCGCGGCGCTTTGCTGCGCCGCACTTGCAGTCCACGGGCAAGCGCAGGTCACGCGCATCGTCGTCCCGTTCGCCGCGGGCGGGGTGCAGGACATCCTCG
>JBJMWH010000526.1:0-10295 GCA_045810245.1 Burkholderiales bacterium
CGGGCGCCTCAAGGCGATCGCCGTCGAGGCGGTGGGCGTCGTTGCGTACTCGCTCGAGCGAGGCGCGGAATCCGATCAACCGGTCGACGGTCGCCTTCCACGTGGCGTAGGAGGTGTATGCGTTGATGAACCATGAGAGCGATCCCTGCACCTGGCCGAAGGCGGAGGCCGTCTGGAAGATGGCGCCCAGGGGGATGCTGCCGGAAAAGAAGCGCGGAGAAACCACGATATAGGGGAAGATGATCGCAAGCTGCGCGTAGAACGACTGGAACCAGTTCAGCTGCTTTCTCTTGCGCATGAGCTGCCACCAGTTGGCGATCACCGCGGCAAAGCGGTTGCGCAGTCCGTAGAGCTCCTCGCGCTCGCCCCGGTAGAGCGCCACGCCCTCGCTGTTCTCCCGCAGGCGCACCAGCGAGAAGCGGAAGTCGGCCTCGACCCGCTGCTGCATGAAGTTCAGCGGGATCAGCCTGCGGCCAACATAGTGCGTAAGCAACGAGCCGACGATCGCGTAGATCAGCGCCGTCCATACCAGGTAGCCGGGAATATTGAGGCCCCAGAACTCCACCGAGCCGGAGAGTCCCCACAGGATCACGACGAAAGAGATCAGCGTGACCACTGCCGACAGCAGGCCCAGCGCAAGATCGCTCGTGTAATCGACGAACAGGTGCAGGTCGTCGGCAATGCGCTGGTCCGGGTTGTCGGTCCCGCGGTCGAGGAGCTGAATGCGGTAATGCGCCTGGTCCTGCATCCATTCCTCGAGCAGGTGATCGGTGAGCCAGGTGCGCCATTCGATCTGCAGCATCTGCAGGAACCACAGCCGGTACACCGCCATGATGATCCAGACGAACGCGAGCACGCCGAACTTTCCGAGCTGGTAGAAAAACTCCGCCTGGTCCTTCTTTTCGAAGGTGTTGTAGAAGTCGCGGTTCCAGTAGTTGAACTGGACCTCCATGTAGACCATGGCGAGCGCCAAGGCGACCACGAGCACGAGCAAGCCGAGCGCCTTGCCGCGCTTCTCGGACACCCAGTAGGGGCGGGCAAGTGCCCAGAAAGCCTTTAGAAATCCATTAGTTCGCATGGCGCACCTGAGATGGAATGCAAATCAGTTTACAGAACCGTCAACCCCGGTTAACAATCGAGGGGCATGTCTTCTGGCCGGGTCTTTCGCTTCGCGCCAACTCCCGATCGTCCCGCGCGACACCTGTTCGTCTTCCTGCACGGCTGCGGCGCCACCGCGCAGTCGATGATTCCGATCGCGTTCAGGTTCCAGGCGCGGTTTCCGAGCGCCGCGATGGTCGTGCCGAGCGGCTTCGACCCCGACGCGCGCGGCGGCGCGGCGCAGGACTGGTATCCCACGCGCGGCCTCAACGTCGACAACCACCGCGAGCGCGTCGCTTCGGTGCTTCCGGACGTCGACGATCTCATTCGCCGCGAGCAGACCAACTTCGGCGTGACCGCGAGCCGCACCGTGCTTATCGGCTTTTCGCAAGGGGGCACGGTGGCGCTCGAGGCCGTGAAGACGCCGGGGCTTGCCGGCGCCGTGGTGGCGTTCTCGTCGCGCTATGCCAGGCTGCCGGCGCGCGGGGCGCGCATTTCCTCGCGCATCCACCTCGTGCACGGCGAGTACGACTCGGTGGTCTCGCGCGTCTACGCGGAGCGCGCGGCGCGCGTGCTCGCCGGCCTGCATGTTCCGGTCACGCTCGATATCGTCGAAGACCTCGGGCACGCGCTCTCGCACCGGGCGATCAGCCTGGGTTCCCTGCGGCTGCTGCAGGGCATCTACGAAGGCCGTCGCGCCACCCTGCATTGAAGGAGGGCATCGTTCTCGTCGCGCACGGCTCGCGCGATCCGGACTGGTCGCGGCCATTCGAGCGCATCGCGGCGAGGCTCGCGCAGAAAGTTCCGGCGGCGAGCGTGGGGCTGGCCTATCTCGAGCACGGCCCGTCGCTCGATGAAATCGTGGCCGCCCTGGTCGCAAAGGGCGTCGCGTCGATCCGTGTCGTGCCCGTGTTCCTCGGCCAAGGCAGCCATGTGAAGGACGATCTGCCGCGGCTCGTCGCTCAAAGCACGCGTCCCGGGCTAGCCCTGAGGCTGGACCCGGCAATCGGCGAGCAACCCCAGGTAATCGAGGCAATCGCTTCCATTATTTCGGGGGCTCGCCAAGGCGGCGACCCGGGCTCGTCTTAGCGAAAGCTGCTGCGCCGCAAAAAATCATTTGCTCTGACCGGAGTAAAGTAAAGGTGAGAGGAGGAAGCCCATGGACCGTCGCGTGCGAAGCATCATCGAGAATCAGGCTCCCATCACCGCAACCGCCGACATGACCGTCACGGCGGCCTCGCGCCTCATGAAAGCGAAGCGCATCGGCGCGATTCTCATCGTCAAGAGCGGCCGCCTCGCGGGCATCTTTACCGAGCGCGACGCACTGTTCCGCGTCATCGCCGAAGGCCGCGACCCCAAGACCACGAAGCTGGGCGAGGTCATGACCGAGAACCCGCGCACCATCGCACCCGACCGACCGTTCGGCCATGCCCTGCATCTCATGCACGAGGGCGAATTCCGGCACGTTCCGGTGGTGGAGAACGGCCGCCCGGTCGGCATCGTCTCCGCGCGCGACGCGCTCGGGCCGGATTTGCGCCAGTTCATCTCGGACCTGGACCAGCGCGCCCACATCGGCGAGATCCTGGGGTAGCGGGTGTACCTCGCGCGCTTCTCGTACCACATCTTGCCGGTGAACCGGCACCGCGCCCTGGAACTGATCAGCCGCGAGGTGAAGGCCGCGCGCGGCAAGGGTCTGAATGCGCGCCTGCTGGTGCCCTTGACGCGCGGCCACGGCGCCGCTGCGCTGCAATTCGAGGTCGAACTGAAAAAGCTCGATGAGCTCGATCAGTTCCGGCACGGCGCGGGCGCGAAAGGCGACACCGGCAAGTGGATGCAAAGCTTCAGCGAGATCCTGGTGTCGCCGCCGGAAGTCGAAATCCTGCGGGTCGAGGCCGACTAGCCGGAAAGCTCGGGCAGGTTTCGGAAGAGCTCGAGCGCCTCGGGATTCGCCAGCGCGTCGGTGTTCGTCACCGGCATGCCGTGCACTACCGCCTTCACCGCGAGCTCGACCACCTTCCCGTTCTTGGTCCGCGGGATGTCGCTGACCTGGACGATGCGCGCGGGCACGTGGCGCGGGGAGGCATGGCGCCGGATCTCGAAGCGGATGCGCTCTTCGAGGTGATCCTCGAGGCGTTGTCCGTCCCTGAGCTTCACGAAAAGAACGACCCGCGTATCGGTGGGCTGTTCGGGCGGCCAGAGCTGCCCTATGGCGAGCGCCTCCTCGACCTCGTCGATGCGCTCCACCACCCGGTAGATCTCCGCGGTGCCGATGCGCACGCCGCCCGGATTGAGGGTTGCGTCGGAGCGCCCGTACACCAGCATCGTGCCGCGCTCCGTGAGCTCGGACCAGTCGCCGTGCGTCCAGACGCCGGGATACCTGGCGAAATAGGCCGCGTGATAGCGCTCGCCGCCGCGGTCGTTCCAGAATCCGAGCGGCATCGAAGGAAAAGGCCGGGTGCAGACCAGCTCGCCCTTCTTTCCCACCGCGGGGTTGCCCGCCTCGTCGAACACTTCGACCGCCATGCCGAGCGAACGGCACTGCAGCTCGCCGCGGTAGACCGGCAGGACCGCGCAGGCATCGGCGAACGCGCCCATGATGTCGGTGCCGCCCGAGATCGAGGCGAGGCACACGTCGCTCTTGACCGCGTCGTAGACGTAGTCGAAACCCTCCGGCGCCAGCGGCGATCCGGTCGACAGGATCATGCGCACCGAGCCGAGATCGTGCGTGTCGCGCGGGCGCAGCCCGCGCTTCGCCGCGGCATCGATGAACTTGGCCGAGGTGCCGAAATGCGTGATGCGCTCCTTCTCCGCGTAGTCGAACAGGATGCGGCCGTTCCGGGCGAACGGCGAGCCGTCGTACAGCATCACGCTCGCCTCTGCCGCGAGCGCCATGAAAAGCAGGTTCCACACCACCCAGTTCGTGGTGCAGTAGTAGAAATAGCGCTCGCCCGGGCGCAGGTCGAAGTGCAGCTTGAACATCTTCAGTGCCTGCAGCAGCGTGCCGCCGGCGCCGTGGACGATGCACTTGGGCTTTCCCGTCGTGCCCGAGGTGAACAGGATGAACACCGGGTGGTCGAAAGGCAGCTGCGCGAACGCGATGTCGGCGGGCGTGTAGCGGCGCAGCCATTCGCCCAGCGTCACCGCCTTCGGAACTTCCGACACGTCGACCTTCGGGTCGAGATGCGGCACCACCACGACCTTGCGAACGCTCGGCAGCTTTTCCACCAGCCCGGCGACGCGCTCGAGTGAATCGTGGGCCTCGCCGTTGTAGCAGTAGCCGTCGGCGCAGAAAAGCACCTTGGGCTCGATCTGGCCGAAACGCTCGAGGACCCCTTCGACGCCGAAATCCGGCGAGCAGGAAGACCACACGATGCCCAGGGACAGCGCAGCGAGCGCGAGCATGCCCGCCTCGGGCAGGTTAGGAATGAACGCCGCGGCGCGGTCGCCGGCGCGCAGTCCGAGCCCGGAGAGCGCCTGCGCCGCGCGCGAAACGTCGCTGTAGAGGTCGGCGTACGACACTCGCCGGCGCGGACCGGACTCGTCCCAGAACACGAACGCGTCGCCGCGATCGCCTCGGCGCATGAGGTTCTCGGCGAGGTTGAGCCGCGCCTCCGGGAACCAGCGCGCGCCGGGCATTTTGTCGCCGTCCACCAACACCGTTGCGCCCTTGCGCGAGGCAAGGACGCCGCAGAAATCCCAGGTGTCCGACCAAAACTCCTCCGGACGCTCGACCGACCAGCGGTAGAAATCGGGATAACCATTCAGCTCGAGCCGGCGCTTGCGCACGACCTGGCGGGCGAATTGCGTGAGCTGCGCCTCCTCGACGGCGCGCTCGCTCGGCTGCCAAAGTATCCGCGGCACGGTCGCCGTCATGCTTGAATCTCCCGCCTGCTTGTCTGCCTCCGATTGCGCGCAGCATTATATGGCCCATGGATGAACGCATCCGGCAAGACCACCGCCTCGCCGAAGCGGAGGCACTCGAGCGTCTGCGCGCCCTGCAGCCCGGCCGCGAGGTTTCGCAGCGGATCACCGAGCAGGCGCTGAGTCTGGCGCGCGAGGTGCGATCGACGCGCCCGGCGGCGCTCAGCGCCGAGTCGTTCCTGCGCCACTACGGCCTCTCGACCCCGGAGGGCGTCGCCCTGATGTGCGTCGCCGAGGCGCTCCTGCGGATCCCGGACCCCGGGACCGCCGATGCGCTGCTGCGCGAAAAGCTGTCTGCGGGCCAGTGGGCGAAAGGCGGCAGCCTGGAAGCGGATGACTCGTGGGCGGCGAGCGCGGCCGACTGGGCCCTCATGCTGACCGGCACGCTGGCGCGCTGGCGCGAAGCGCAAGCCGAGCCCGTCGCCCAGCTCAAGCGCCTCGCCGCGCGCCTGGGCGAGCCGGTTGTGCGCACCGCGGTGCGCCAGGCCATGCGCATCCTCGCGAGCCAGTTCGTCATGGGCGAGACCATCGAGGAAGCGGTGACCCGCAGCCGGGCCTTCGAAGCGTACCGCTTCTCGTACGACATGCTGGGCGAGGCGGCGCGTACCGCCGAGGATGCGGCGCGCTATTTCGACGCCTACAGCGGCGCGATCCGCGGCACGCCCGCGGGCGACAGCGTCTCGGTGAAGCTCTCGGCGCTGCATCCGCGCTTCGAGGAGGCGAAGCGCGCGCGCGTGTTCGCCGAGCTCGCGCCGCGCGTCGCCCAGCTCGTGCGCCTTGCCGAGCAGTGTGCGGTCGGCATCACGATCGATGCCGAAGAGTCCGAGCGGCTCGAGCTGACGCTCGATCTTTTCGAGGAGCTCAGCCGCGGCCATGCCCTCGGACTCGCCGTTCAGGCTTACCAGAAGCGTGCGCTCGCCGTGTGCGACTGGCTGGTCGGGCTGCGGCGCCGGGTCTCCATACGCCTGGTGAAAGGCGCCTATTGGGACGGCGAGATCAAACGGGCGCAGCAGTTCGGCATGCCCGACTATCCGGTATTTACGCGCAAGGCCGCGACCGATCTGTCCTATGTGGCCTGCGCCCGGCGGCTGCTATCGGCGCCGGCCGCGCTTTACCCGGCGTTCGCGACGCACAATTGCCGCACCGTGGCGACGATCTTCGAGCTCGCGGGCGACCGTCCCTTCGAATTTCAGAAGCTCTTCGGGATGGGGGACGCGCTGTACGAGGTGCTTTCGCGCACGCAGGCCTTCGCCTGCCGGATCTACGCGCCGGTGGGAAGCTTCACCGATCTCCTGCCTTACCTGGTGCGCCGCCTGCTCGAGAACGGCGCAAATACCTCCTTCGTCCACCAGATCGCCGATCCGACGGTGCCGCTCGACGCGCTGGTCGCCGATCCGCTGGAAGGGCTGCCCCAGCCGTACAGCCCCGATCCGCGCATTCCTCTCCCGCGCAACCTTTATCCGGACCGGCTGAACTCGGTCGGTCTCGATCTCGCGCGTGAGGATGTTCTGGACTCGCTCGAGGCCAAGATCCGTTCCGACCGCAGCCGCGAGAACCTCGACGCGGTGGAAAGCACGACTGCGCCGGAGCTCGACTTCAGCATAGCGCGCGCCGCCGCGGGGTTCGATTCGTGGACTCGCGTGCCCGCGTCCGCGCGGGCCGCCGCGCTCGAACGTGCCGCCGCCGAGATGGAGCGGCGCATGCAGGACCTCGTGTCGCTCATCGTGCGCGAGGGCGGCCGCACCTATGCCGACGCGGTGTCGGAAGTGCGCGAGGCGGCGGACTTCTGCCGGTATTACGCCCTGCAGGCGAGAACGCACTTTGGAAACCCCGTTGCGCTCGCCGGACCGGCCGGGGAAAGGAACGAGCTCTCGCTTCGCGGTCGCGGCGTGTTCGCGTGCATCGCGCCATGGAACTTCCCGCTGGCGATCTTCACCGGCCAGGTCGCAGCAGCGCTCGCGGCCGGCAATACCGTGATCGCGAAGCCCGCGGAGCAGACGCCGCGGATCGGCTTCCGAGCGGTCGAAATCCTGCATCAGGCGGGAATCCCGCCCGACGTGCTGTCGTGCGTCGTGGGCGACGGTGAAACCGTCGGCGCTGCGCTCGTCGCCGATGCTCGCATCGCCGGCGTCGCCTTCACCGGCTCCGACGACACCGCGCGGCGCATCAACGCCGCGCTCGCAGCCCGCTCCGGACCGATCGCGACGCTCATCGCGGAGACCGGCGGCGTCAACGCCATGGTGGTCGACGCCTCCGCCCTGCCCGAGCAGGTCGTGGACGACGTGGTCGTGTCGGCGTTCCAGAGCGCCGGTCAGCGCTGCTCGGCGCAGCGGATCCTCTTCGTCGACGAAGGCTGCGCTGCACGCGTGATGCGCCTGCTCGCGGGAGCGCTCGCCGAGCTCAAGGTCGGCGATCCCGCCGAGCCCGACACCGACGTCGGACCCATCATCGACGCCGCGGCGCGCGCGGTACTTCTGCGGCACGTCGAGAAGCTGCGCACGGGCGCCAGGCTGATCGGCGAGGCGCGCGTCCCGGCCTCGGGCAACTACCTTGCTCCGGTCGCCTTCGAAATGCCGCTCGAAGCGCTGCCGACGAGTGAAGTGTTCGGCCCGGTTCTGCATCTCTGTACTTATCGAAGACACCATCTCGGGCGAGTGCTGCAGTGGATCCGCGACACCGGCTACGGGCTCACGCTCGGCGTGCACAGCCGGATCCAGAGCTTCGTCGATGCAGTGGTCACGGAAGCGCGCATCGGGAATGTGTACGTCAACCGCAGCATGATCGGCGCGGTGGTCGGGGTGCAGCCCTTCGGCGGCGAAGGCCTTTCAGGCACCGGCCCCAAGGCCGGCGGCCCGCACTACCTGTTCAGATTCGCCGCGGAACGCACCCTGACGGTCAACACCGCCGCCGTCGGCGGCGTCACGGAGCTCCTCACCCGGCCTGACGGTCCGGCCTAGCGCGCACTCATCAGCTCGCGCGCCGCCGCCTTGTTGTGCTCGTACATGCGCCGGTTGTATTCGACGACGTACGCGTGCTGCTTGTTCATGCGCACGCTGGCGTCGTGGCCGAGGGTTTCGTAGCACGACGCACCCAGCGGCTTTACCCCGATGGTCCAGGCCGAAGCGATCTCCTTGCCGGCCTCGGCGGCCGGATAGCCCGACACCTCGTCGACGCACTGGCGCATCGACATGTACCTGCGGTCGCCGGTTTTGATCGCCTGCGCCACCGCCTGCTCCACCGGGATCAGCGTGAGCTTGTCCGGCGCGCCCTTGGCGGCGAACGCCGCGGCGACGGGTTCACCGTCGAGGAGATCCGCGATCGGGCCGGCAACGTGAACGGCAAGCGCGACGCCAAGGACGGCGCATACGGCGCGGACCGGCGCCCACGCCAGCACTATCGGCCAAGCACGCCGCAGGAAGAACGCGAGCGTTCCCACGCCCACGATGCCGAGCGCGAGCATCGGATGACGTTCGCAGATTCCGTACAGATAGGCCGAGAGCTTGGCGGCGAACGGAATAGCCTGCTCGATCACTGTCCAGCCCTTGCGCACCGCGCCCATCACGAACACGACGCCAGACACCGCGATCAGCCAGCCGCCGGCGACGAACGCGATGTTGCTGAGCAGGCTGTGCGGGCGCCATTCCTGCTGCAGGAGCACGAAGATGCCCACCGCCGCCATGGTGATGAACGCCACGACGAGGGTATGTTCGCTGAAGGCCCGCTGAACGAAGGTGGGCCAGGAGCTGACGAAGTTGACGATGGCGTCCATAGCGCCCTCCTTGGATCGCTCACGCTATCCAAGCGCTCCGGGCGCGGCAAGCAACTATGTCAGGGTGAGCGCGGCCGCGTGACTTGCATCACGCGGCGGCGCGCTGCTACGCCCGGCGCACCATCGCCGGCGTGAGCGCCTTGATGGACGGCGCACCCACCTGCTGCATGACGGCGCGCAGTTCGATGCGCAGGAGCTCGAGTACCCGCTCCACCCCCGGCTGGCCGAACGCACCGAGCCCCCAGATGTACGGCCGCCCGATGCAAACCCCCTGCGCGCCCATGGCGAGGGCCTTGACGATATCGGTGCCGCGGCGAAAGCCGCTGTCGACCAGGACCGGAATGCGGCCGCGCACCGCCTCGACGATCTCGGGCAGCGCATCGATGCTGGAGCGCCCGCTGTCTTCGCTGCGCGCACCGTGGTTGGAGACAATGATGCCGTCCATGCCGTTCTCGGCGGCGAGCACCGCGTCCTCGTGCGCGAGGATGCCCTTGAGCACGATCTTCATCTTCGTGGTGTCGCGCAGGCGTTTCAGGAAATCCCAGGTCATGGCCGAGGACTGGGTGTTCGTCAAACCGGAGACGTCGACGCCCTCGTACATCGAGCGGCGCTTCAGGCTTGCCTGCAGGCTGCTGCGGTCGTGGCAGGTATTGCATTCGCGCTTGTCGGTGCGCTCAAGCCTGAACAGCGTTTCCTGGTTGCGCCCGCCGCTACGGTCCACCGTAACCGCGACCACCGGGCAGCCGGCTTTCTCGGCGCGTGTGACGAACGCCTTCGCCACGTCCCACTTGTTGGTGGCGTAGAGCTGATACCACACCGGCGCTCCGCGCGCCGCCGTCACCTCCTCGACCGACGACGTGGTGGCCGTCGAGAGGATCATGAGATGGTTGCCCGGCTTCGCGCCGCGCGCGACCGCGATCTCGCCTTCCGCATGGAACGACCTCTGCCCGCCGACCGGCGCGACGATGATGGGATTGGCGTAGCGCACGCCGAGGATTTCGGTGCTCGTGTCGACCTTGCTCACGTCGACCAGGCGGCGCGGCCTGAGCTGGAACTTGAGAAATCCCTCGCGATTCGCGCGCAGGGTCACCTCGTCGTCGATGCCCGAGGCCATGTAGCCGAAATGCGCCGGGGGCACGTTCTTGCGTGCCACCGGCTCGAAGTCGAACACGTTGATCGCGTCCTTCGGCGAGGCGATCAGGTCCTCCGTGCGCATCGGCGCCCACAGGATCGGATCGGGCAGCTTCGAAGGGGCGAGCGGCCCGTCAGCTGCCGACCCCGCGAGTCCGGGCCACGCGAGCAGCGGACTGCCCGCGAGGAACTCGAGGAAACGGCGGCGGCTTTCAGTTTGGATCTTGGAATCGGCCATGTTCAGCTCCCTAAGTGTTCTTCATTCCACAAATCAGTCGATCCGTGCGCCTGACGCCTTGACCACCGGCGCCCACTTGGCGATCTCGGACTTCACGAACGCCGCGAATTGCGCAGGCGTGTTCGGCGAGAAGCGCGC
>JBJMWH010000527.1:0-7351 GCA_045810245.1 Burkholderiales bacterium
CACCGAGTGGAAGATCTTCGGCGGTTACCGCATCATGCGCCATCTCGTGGTTGAAGTCTTCTACGCCGACCACGGCGAAATCAAACTGAGCTCGGGTCCCATCACCTCGACGGCCCAGTCCAGCACGTTCGGCGTGGCGGCCCTTGGCATCCTGCCGCTCGGCCAGTTCGAGCTCTTCGGCAAGCTCGGCGTCGGCAGCACCAGCGTCGACGCGACCGCCACCGGCGGCGGCTTCTCGGGGTCGGCGAGCGACAGCGGCTCGGACGTCGTGTACGGCGTCGGCGCGGTGTTCAACTTCTCGCGCAATCTCGGCGTGCGTGCGGAGTACGAGCGTTACAGCGACTCCGAAATCAACGTCCTGTCCTTCGGCGTGCAGTACCGCTTCTAGTCTCCCGTGGGTGGAAGTTCTGATCGAATAAGAAGAGGAAAACCGATCAGGGAGAGGGCGGCCGCGAGGCCGCCCTTTCTTTTTCTACCGCCGAGGACACGCGCCCGTTAGCGGCTTGCCGTGTGCGCTATTTCCTAGGTTTCGCGTGGCCGGCCCAGTATCGTTCCCACGGTTCAGGAACGCTCGACAAGAGAAAAACAAGAAAAAGGGGGTCTCGTGTCCATCAGCAAATTCTTGTCCGCCGCTCTTCTGGCCGCGGCGGCAATGGCAACGTCCACGGCCAGCATCGCGCAGTTCGACGGCATCTACATCGGCGGCGGGTTCACGCGGTTCAAAGCCAGCGAGACGGCCAACGATGCGGTCACCGACTCATCGATCACGCTGGGTGTGGCGGACCATCAGGGCGGCTTCAACGGCAACGTGGGGTTTGGATTCAGTCTGAGCCTGCTCCACCTGGCCTTGGAGGCCAGCTATTCGAACCAGATCGGCAAAGTCACGGTGCGCAGTGGCGGTACGGAAATCTCGGACGGGCTGGAAGAGGCCGGCGCGTTTTCCATCCTGCCGGGACTGAAGCTCGGAACCGGCGCACTCATCTACGCGCGGATCGGTATGGCGCAGGCAAAGCTCAAGGCACAATCAGGCGGCTTCAGCCAGACGCACAAGGGCACGCTGTTTGGAGTCGGCATGAAGGGCGCGGTGGCGAAGAATCTAGCCCTGGTCGTGGAGTACCAGAACTACGACATGAAGGAGAAGGAAGGGATCAAGCCGGACGCGGTCGGCTTGTTGCTGGGGGCTCAATTCACGTTCTGACAGAGCTTTCGTCCACAGGGTCACCAAGCCGGGCTTGCCCGGCTTTTTTTTCAGCCCTATAGAATGGCGGGATGGCAGTCGAGACCGACCGCATCATCTCGCAAGGCCCGGCTTCGCCGCAGGAAGGCGAGATCGAGCGGGCGCTACGTCCGGCGACGCTGGCGGAGTACGTCGGGCAGGAGAAGGTGCGCGGCCAGCTCGAAATCTTCATTCAGGCGGCGCGCGCGCGCGGCGAGGCGCTCGACCATGTGCTGCTGTTCGGTCCGCCGGGCCTGGGCAAGACGACGCTCGCGCACATCATCGCGCGCGAGATGGGCGTGAACCTGCGCCAGACCTCCGGGCCGGTGCTGGAGCGACCCGGGGACCTCGCGGCGATCCTGACCAACCTCGAGCCGAAGGACGTGCTCTTCATCGACGAGATCCACCGCCTCTCGCCGGTGGTCGAGGAGATCCTGTACCCGGCGCTCGAGGACTTCCAGATCGACATCATGATCGGGGAGGGACCCGCGGCGCGCTCGATCAAGCTCGACCTGCCGCCCTTCACCCTGGCCGGCGCGACCACGCGCGCCGGCATGCTCACCAACCCGCTGCGCGAGCGCTTCGGCATCGTGGCGCGCCTCGAGTTCTACACCGAGGAGGAGCTCACCAGGATCGTGCGCCGCTCCGCGCACCTGCTCGAGGTGGGGCTCGCCGACGACGGGGCGGTCGAAATCGCGCGGCGCGCGCGCGGCACGCCGCGCATCGCCAACCGGCTCCTGCGGCGGGTGCGCGATTACGCCCAGGTGAAGGCCGACGGCACGGTCACGCGCGCGGTCGCCGAGGCCGCACTGCGGATGCTCGACGTCGACGCGCTCGGCCTCGACCTCATGGACCGCAAGCTCCTGCTCGCCGTGATCGAGAAGTTCTCGGGCGGGCCGGTCGGGGTGGAGAACCTGGCGCACGCCATCGGCGAGGAGGCCGACACGATCGAGGACGTTCTCGAGCCCTTCCTGATCCAGCAGGGCTACCTGCAGCGCACCCCGCGCGGACGCGTCGCGACGCTCTCGGCGTACAGGCACTTCGGCCTCGCGGTGCCCCAGACGCAGCGCGATCTGCTGTCCGATACTTAAGGGACACTTAAAGGTTGCCGCACGGGGACAGGTTGGAGCACGCAACCTTGAGGGAAGGACTGCGGATTCCCGTCCGGGTCTATTACCAGGACACCGACGCCGGCGGCGTGGTGTTCCACGCCCAGTATCTCGCGTTCATGGAGCGCGCCCGCAGCGAGCTGCTGCACGCGCTGGGCATCGACCTGGCGCACCTGGCCGATGCGCGGCGCGTACTTTTCCTCGTCCACGAGCTCAAGGCGCGCTACCACGCGCCCGGACGCCTCAACGACATGCTATCGGTGTCAGCCGAAGTGGTTAAAATGGGCCGCGCCAGCTTGGTGTTCCGCCATCGCGTGGAACGCGGTTCCGAGCTTCTGGTCGAAGCGCAGGTACTCCTCGCGACCGTCGACCGCGATCGGATGAGGCCGGTGCGTGTGCCGGCAGAACTACAACAGGCGTTTAAATGACCGTTACGCAAGACCTCGACATCTGGACGCTGATCGTCCACGCCAGCCTCGTCGTCAAGGTGGTGATGTTCCTGCTGCTCGCCGTCTCGTTCATGTCGTGGATGTTCATCTTCCAGAAGTGGTTCTCGATCCGCCGCGCCAACGCGCAGACCGACAAGTTCGAGCGCGAGTTCTGGAGCGGCAACGACCTGAACACCCTCTACCAGGGCGCGGTGAACAACCGCCACCACATCGGCAGCCTGGAACGGGTGTTTGAGGCGGGCTTCCGCGAATTCGCCAAGCTGCGCGGCCAGCGCGGCACCGACCCGAGCCACATGGTCGACGGCGCGCGCCGCGCGATGCGCGCCACGTTCCAGCGCGAGATGGACTTCG
Organism: Burkholderiales bacterium; assembly: GCA_045810245.1. Taxonomy (GTDB): domain Bacteria; phylum Pseudomonadota; class Gammaproteobacteria; order Burkholderiales; family SG8-39; genus SCGC-AG-212-J23. The sequence goes on from JBJMWH010000527.1 coordinate 3,126, forward strand.
TCGAGCGCCACCTCGCATTCCTCGCCTCCACCGGCTCGGTGAGCCCGTACGTCGGGCTCTTCGGCACGGTGTGGGGCATCATGCACGCGTTCCGCAGCCTCGCCAACGTCCAGCAGGCGACCCTCGCCCAGGTCGCGCCGGGCATCGCCGAGGCGCTGGTGGCGACCGCGATCGGCCTGTTCGCCGCGATCCCGGCGGTGGTCGCGTACAACCGCTACTCGCACGACATCGAGCGGCTCGCCAACCGCTTCGAGAGCTTCATGGAAGAGTTCTCCAACATCCTTCACCGGCAGGCGGTGAAGTAGCGGCATGGCTGCGCTACGCCGCAAGCGCGGACCGATGCACGAGATCAACGTCGTGCCGTACATCGACGTGATGCTGGTGCTGCTCGTCATCTTCATGGTCACCGCGCCGCTCATCACGCCCTCGGTGATCGATCTGCCGAGCGTGGGCAAGGCGAGCGCGCCGCGGGTCGTGCCCCTGGAGGTATTCGTCCGCGCCGACCAGGGCCTGGTGGTGCGCACGCGCGACGGCAACGGCCGCATCATCGACGAGGCGCAGGTCTCGCGCGCCGACCTCGGCAAGGTGCTGAAGAACGCGCGCGGCGCGAACGAGGAGCTCTCGGTGCTGGTCGGCGGCGACAAGAACGCGCGCTATGAGTCCGTGCTCCAGGTCATGGACGAACTGCGCAAGCAGGGCGTCCAGAGAGTGGGGCTGCAGGTGCGAGTCGCGCAATGAGCACCAGTGCGAACCACGAATGAGCACACTGGCCTACTTCCGAGCCCGCCCGGACTATGCGTTAGGGCGAGCCTTCGTGCTCGCCTTCGCGGTCCATGCGGTACTAGTAGCGTTCATGTTCATAGGGGTGCGCATGCAGAACCGTCCGGGGGACACCGTGACCGTCGAGCTGTGGGAGGCCCCGCCGCCGCCACCGCCGCCGGTCGTCGAGGCCCCCAAGCCGCCGCCGCCGAAGATCGAGCCGCCCAAGCCGGAGCCCGAGCCCGAGGTGAAGAAGCCCGAGATCGTCGAGAAGGCGCCGCCGCCCAAGCCGAAGCCCAAGCCCAAGCCGGAGGCCAAGGCCCCGCCGCGCGACGATCTGGAGAAGCTGCTGATGCGCGAGCAGGTGGCGATGGAGCAGCAAAAGCTCAACGAGGAGCGCCGCCAGATCGACGAGGCGCGGCGCAAGGCCGAGTCCGAGAAGATGGCGCGCCAGCTCGCCGCCAAGGCCAGCAGCCGTGCGCTCGCGCAGTGGACCGACAAGATCCGGGCGAAGATCCGAGGCAACATCACCATGCCTCCGGACATCAGCGGGAACCCGGAAGCGATCTTCGACGTGGCGTTGCTGCCGACGGGCGAAATTCTGACCGTGAGCAAACGCAAGTCGAGCGGGCATGCCGCGTACGACGAGGCCGTCGAGCGCGCGATCCACAAGTCCTCGCCGCTGCCTCAGCCCGACCAGCCCAACCTGTTCCAGCGCAACCTGGAACTTCGCTTCCGTCCGCAGGACCAATGACGGCAGCACGCCCTACAGTCCTTACAATTACCGACGCCTACAACAACATCCGAAATATGCGAAGCATGCGACCGACCCGCTGGTGGATGGGCTTCCTGTGCTTGTTCGCGGCATCGCTTGCTCATGCCCAGCTTGCGATCGAGATCACCGGCGCCGGCGGCACGCGGACGCCCATCGCGATCGTGCCCTTCGCGGGTGAGGCGGTGCTCGGACCGACCGCCATCAGCTCGGTCGTGCGCGCCGACCTCGAGCGCAGCGGTCTTTTCCGCGCGCTGGAGCTGCCGCCGCTCAACCCCATCCCAACCGAAGCGTCCAGCGTGAGCTATTCGGAGTGGCGCTCGCGCCTCGCCGACGCGCTGGTGGTCGGCTCGGTCTCGAGCCGGCCCGACGGGCGCTTCGAGGTGCGCTTCCGGCTGCACGACACGGTGAAGCAGGCCGCCCTCGGCGGCATCGCCTACACCATGACCAAGGACCAGGTGCGCGCGACCGCGCACCGCATCGCCGACTTCGTCTACGAGAAGCTCACCGGCGACAAGGGCGTGTTCTCCACGCGCATCGCCTACGTGGTGAAGCGCGGCAACCGCTACGAGCTGCAGATCGCCGACGCCGACGGCGAAGGCGCGGAGACCGCCCTGGCCTCGTTCGAGCCGATCATCTCCCCCGCGTGGTCGCCTGACGGCCGGCGTCTCGCCTACGTGTCCTTCGAGAACAAGAAGCCGGTGGTCTACGTCCACTCGCTGCTCGACGGCAAGCGCAACGTGGCCGCGAACTTCAGGGGCTCGAACTCGGCCCCGGCCTGGTCGCCGGACGGCAAGACCCTCGCCGTGACCCTTTCGCGCGAGGGCGGCTCGCAGATCTTTCTGCTCAACCCCGACGGCAGCGGCGTGAGGCGCATCACGACTTCGTCGGCGATCGACACCGAGCCAAGGTACTCGCCGGACGGAAAGTGGATTTATTTCACCTCCGACCGCGGAGGCACGCCGCAGATCTACCGTATGAGCCCCACCGGGGGGGAGCCGCAGCGCGTAACCTTCGAGGGGAGCTATAATGTGTCGCCGCGCCCCTCGCCCGACGGCAAGTCGCTGGCGTACATCACGCGCAACAGCGGCAAGTTTCAGGTGGCGCTACAAGACCTAGCGAACAGGCAGGTGCAGATCATCACCGACAGCGACCGCGACGAGTCGCCGAGCTACGCTCCCAACGGCCGCATGATCCTGCTCGCCACCGTCATCGGCGGTCGCGGCCTGCTGTCGGCGGTTTCGGCCGACGGACGCTTCAAGCAACGACTCTCGGCAGCCGCAGGCGGCGACGTACGCGAGCCGGCCTGGGGCCCGTTGATCGAATAACCGACGCCATGCAGAAAGGAGACGCCATGCGCGCTTACTACCTCCCGATCCTCACCGCATTCGCCGTCGCAGCCCTCGTCGCGGGCTGCAGCACGACCCCCGAGGGCGACGCCTCGCAGAGCGGCGCTCCGGTCACCGACGCCACCAAGCCCGGCGCAAAGCCGGGCGCGGGCGCGCAGACCGGCCCGATCGCGAAGATCGACGTCACCAAGCCCGGCGGCGTCGGCGAGGCCGATCCGAGGGTCAAGAGCGGCGTGCTCGCGCAGCGCTCGATCTACTACGACTACGACCAGTTCGACGTCAAGGATCAATACCGCGGCCTGGTCGAGGCGCACGCCAAGTACCTGCGCGAGAATCCAGCAGCGAAGATCCTCATCCAGGGCAACACCGACGAGCGCGGCAGCCGCGAGTACAACGTGGGCCTCGGCCAGCGGCGCTCCGACGGCGTGAAGAAGATGCTGGTGCTGCTCGGCGCGCGCGACAACCAGATCGAGTCGGTGAGCCTGGGCGAGGAAAAGCCGCAGTCCGACGGCCACGACGAGGCGGCGTGGTCCAAGAACCGCCGCAGCGACATTCTCTACAGCGGCGAGTACTGATGCGCTTCCCCGCCGGAGCGCTGCTCGCGCCGCTGTTCTACCTCCTTGCTGCCGCTCCTTGCTTCGCGCAGGGCCTGTTCGACGACAACGAGGCGCGCCGCCGCGTCGAGGCCCTGCGCCAGCAACTGCTCGAGCACAACCGGCTGATCGACGAGCGTATGGCAAAGGTGGAGACGGCGGTCGCCGGCGCGACCGACCGCTCCGCGATGCTCGACCTCTCGAGCCAGATCGAGGCGCTGCGCGGCGACATCGCGAAGATGCGCGGCCAGCTCGAGGTGACGACGAACCAGATCGAGGTCGCCGACAAGCGGCAGAAGGACCTGTACCTCGACATCGACACGCGCATCCGCAAGCTCGAGGAGGCGCGCGAGCAAACCGCACTGCAGCAACAGCAACAGCAGGCGCAACCGCCAGGCGGGACGCAACCGGCGGAGTCTCAGCAGGCGGGCGAGATGCGCGCCTACCAGGCCGCGCTCGACCAGTTCAAGCTCGGCAACTATCCGCTCGCGGTCTCTGCGATGCAGGGCTTCCTCGTGACCTATCCGAGCAGCACGCTCGCGCCGAACGCCCAGTACTGGATCGGCATGGCGCACTCCGGCCAGCGCGATTACAAGAGCGCGATCGCCGCGCAGCGGAAACTTCTTGCCTCCTGGCCCGACAGCGACAAGGCGCCCGACGCGCTTCTCAGCATCGCGAGCTCCCAGGAAACCATGGGCGACCGCAGGAACGCGCAGAAGACGCTCGAAGAGGTCATCCAGCGCTACCCGAAGA
>JBJMWH010000528.1:0-3713 GCA_045810245.1 Burkholderiales bacterium
GATCACGCCGGTCGAGAGGGTGAAGGAGGCGCCCGCGACGATGCCCCGGGCCAGGAACACGGCGACAACGAGAAACCCAGCCGAGCCTGCGGCGAGGCCGAAGCTCCACAAGGCGAGCGTCTGGGCGCCGCCGAGAAATGCGGTGGCGCCGGTCGCGAGCCCTAGTCCCATGCCGGCCGCGGCGGCCCGCGGCGGCTCATCGTAGGAGAGCACCGAGAAGGCAACGCCCGCGGCGACCAGACCGCCCAGGCCCATGGCATAGAGCGCAACCCGCTGGGCCGGCATGCGACCGATGAGCGAGATGAAAATCCAGCAGGCGGCGATGCCGAAGAAGAGGCCGAGCACCAGGCCGGCCTTTCGAGTCGGCCTGAAGGCGAGGTCGACGAGCGCGCCGAGCAGCGCCGACGCGGCTGCGAGCAGGAACAGCTTGTTCTCGAACTCGAGTTGGCCGCTGAGGTAGACCGCGGCGAAGAAGCCGAAGGCGGCCGCGACGCCGCTCAAACGCAGGGGGTAGAAGACCAGCGCCGCGGCGATCGCCGCGAGAAGCGGCCCGAGGCCTCCCTGGATCCAGCGATTTCCGAGTAGCTCTTCCACCTCTATGCGCGCGCGGCCCGGATTACGCCCTTCACCTGCCGCACCTGAGCGAGCGCGCGCTTCAACTGCGCCATGTCGGCGACGTCGAAGCTGAAGCGCATGAACGCGAGCTCGTCGCGGCTCTGGGTGCGCACGGCGGTGACGTTGATCTTTTCGCGCGCGAGGGCGTCGCCGATGTCACGCAGCAGACCCCGCCGGTCCGTCGCCGTGACGCCGATCTCGACGGCATAAGCTGCCTCGCCGCGCCCGCCGTTACCCCAACTTGCGTCGATGAGCCGCTCGGGCTGGCCCTCGGCCAGGCGCCTCAGCGCCGCGCAGTCTTCGCGGTGCACCGACACGCCTTTGCCGCGCGTGACAAAGCCGCGTACAGGATCCGGCGGCACCGGCTTGCAGCAACGGGCGAGCTGCGTCAGCAGGCTGTCCATTCCGACCACCAGCACGCCGCCCTTGGCCGCGGGTGCCTTTCGCTTCCTCGGAAGCTCGACGCGTTCGTCTTGGGCTTCGCGTCCATGCAAGGCGGAGTGGAGCTGCCGCAGGTTCACTTCGTCGCGCGCTACGGCCGCGAACAACTCATCGGGCTGCTTGAAGCCCAGCTTCGCAGCGAGCTGCTCGAGGTTGGCGTTGACCGCGCCCTCGCGGCGCAGCGCCTTCTCCACCTGCGCCCGGCCCGCCGCGACGCTTTCCTGAATCGCCTGGGCGTTGAACCACTGGCGGATCTTCTGGCGCGCACGCGGGCTCTTCACGAAGCCGCGCTCGGAATTAAGCCAGTCGCGCGAGGGCCCGCCCGATTTTGTAGTGACGATCTCGACGCGCTGCCCGCTCGCGAGCGGCGTGTCGAGCGGCACGATGTGGCCGTCGACCTTGGCGCCGCGGCAGCGGTGCCCGAGGTCGGTGTGCAGCGCATAGGCGAAGTCGACCGGCGTCGCTCCGGCCGCAAGGTCGATCACCTTTCCCTGCGGGGTGAGGACATAGACCGTGTCGTCGAGCCGCGTGCCGCGCGCCTTGGACCAGTCCGCGACCTCATCGCGCCATGCAAGGAGCTCGCGCAGCCAGGCGATCTTTTGCTCGAATTGTTTCGAGGTCTTTGCCTTCTCCTTGTACTGCCAGTGGGCGGCGACGCCGTACTCCGCCTGGCGATGCATCTCCTCCGTGCGGATCTGCACTTCAAGCGTCTTGCCCGCCGGACCGACCACCGCCGTGTGCAGCGACTGGTACAGGTTTCCCTTCGGACGCGAAATGTAGTCGTCGAACTCCTTGGGGATGGGCTGCCACAGGTTGTGCACCACACCGAGCGCCGTGTAGCAGTCCTTGATCTCGGGGACGATGACGCGCAGCGCGCGCACGTCGTAGACCTGCGAGAAATCGAGGCCCTTGTTGCGCATCTTGTTCCAGATGGAATAGATGTGCTTGGGCCGCCCGCTGATCTCGCCCTTCACGCCCGCCGCGTCGAGCTCCCGGGCCAGGGTCGCAATTGAGTCGGCGATGTACTGCTGGCGCTCCACGCGGCGCTCGTCGAGCATCTGCGCGATGCGCTTGTAGAGCTCGGGCTCGAGGTAGCGGAACGAAAGGTCCTCGAGCTCCCACTTGAGCTGGAACACGCCCAGGCGGTTGGCGAGCGGCGAATAGATGTCGAGCGTTTCCTTCGCGTAGTCGTTGCGCCCGGGGGACGGGTTCTTCGCGAACCAGCGCAGCGTCTGCGTGCGGCTCGCGAGGCGGATGAGCACCACGCGCACGTCCTCGACCATGCCGAGGACCATCTTGCGCAGCACCTCGTTCTGCTCGACCGAGCTTGCGCGCGTGGCGAGGCGCAGCTGATAGAGCTTCTCGACCCCGGCGGCGAGGCTCGCGATTTCGTCGCCGAACTCCTGCCGGATGACATCGAGCTCGGCGTGCCTGGGGGCCGCGAACAACAGGCCCGCCATGCGTCCCGGCGCATCGAGCCCGATTGTCGCCAGGTTCGCCGCCAGGCCGAGCGCGTGCGCCCAGGTCGGCTCGCCGGTCGAGAGCAGCTGCCCGGCGTAGAGCGGCTCGGCGAACTCGAGCGCGCGCGCCATGCGCATGCGCTCGGCCGGCGCCAGGCCCTCGGCCAGCGCGTCGAGCGCGCCGGCGGCGCTTTGCGGATGCAATCGAACGACCGAGACCATTGCGCTATTTTACGGACCATGGGCTGGCTCACCGAATGGCGGCGGCGCCGCGTGCTGGCAAAGCACCACATCGACGATGCGCTCTGGGAGCGCGCGACGCGTCCGCTCAGCTTCCTGCCGCGCACGCCGAAGCTGCGCGAGCTCGCGCTGCTTTTTCTGGCCGAGAAAGATTTCGTCGGCGCCCATGAGCTGGAGGTCACCGACGTCATGCGCCTCTCGATCGCCGCGCAGGCGTGCCTGCCGATCCTCGAGCTCGGCCTCGACTGGTACGCCGGCTGGCACGGCATCGTCGTCTATCCCGGCGACTTTCGCGTGCGCCGGCGCGAGATCGACGAGGACGGCGTGGTGCATGAGTGGGAGGACGATCTTGCCGGCGAGGCGATGCCCGGTGGCCCTGTGGTCCTCTCCTGGGACGCGCTGGCGCACGACCCCGCGATCAACGTCGTGATCCACGAGTTCGCGCACAAGCTCGACATGCTGAACGGCGAAGCCGACGGCGTGCCGCCGCTGCACCCCGGCATGGAGCGGCGCGCCTGGGTCGCGGTATTCGAGGAGGCTTACGAGGGCTTCTGCGACGCGCTCGAGCGCGGCAAGGACACGTGGCTCGATCCGTATGCCGCCGAGCATCCATCGGAGTTCTTTGCCGTGATCAGCGAAGCGTTCTTTCGCGAGGCTGAGGAGACGAAGCGCCGCTATCCCGATGTCTATGCGCAGCTGGCACGCTTCTATCGCCAGGACCCGGCGGCGTCATAATTCGGCTATGCCGCTCCCGCCGCCGCCGCCGAGCTCAGATCGCGCCGCGCGCGAACAGTACCTGCGCCTGCACGCGATCGACATCTACGACCGCGTAACGGAAAGCCGCCGCCAGTTCGTGCGCGTCGATGAGCTCTGCCGCCGCGCCGCGGCCGCGTTCCCGGAGCTGTTGCCGAGTGACGCCGCGCTGGCGGAGGAAGCACCGCGGCTGCAGAAGGAGAA
>JBJMWH010000529.1:0-4102 GCA_045810245.1 Burkholderiales bacterium
CTAAATGGGGCAGGGAGTGGCACGTACACGAGCGGCAACTCGCTCTCGTACAGCGGCTTCCGCAACCTGACGGGCGGCGCGGGCGCCGATACGTTCACCGGCAACGGCGGTTCCATCGCCGGCGCGCTGACGGATCTCGGCGGCACGACCACGCTGAACAGCGTACTCAACGTAGGCTCGCTCAACCTCGGGGCGACGCTGCTCGGCTCGAACACCACGGTCAGCGCCGGCAGCGGCGACGTCACGTTCAGCTCCACGCTGAACGGCGCGTTCGACCTCGCGGTCAATACGAGCGGTGCGACGAAGTTCATGGGCGATGTGGGCGGCGTGGCGGCGCTGAAGAGCGTGACCACCGACGCGCCTGGCACGACCACGTTCGGCGCCAACGTCATCATCACCACGACAGGCGTCCAGACGTACAACGACCCGATCTCTGCCTCGACTGTCACGTTGCGGAGCACCGGCGGGGGCACCATTCTCGCGAACAACATCGCGAACGACTTCACTGGGACGCTGACGGTGATCGGCGGCACGGTGAAGGTGACTGATGTCAACTCGCTCACCATCCAGCTCACTTCGGGTGAGACTTACGTCATCGCCAATGCAAGCGGCAGCACGGGAGATCTGGCCATCGGTGGGACGACGGGGAACCTGACGGCGGTCAGCAATGGCGGCGTAGTGGCGTGGAACAATCTCACTACGGCCAACGTGATCCTGATCGCCGCGACGCCGGTCATTAACGGCACGCCGAACGCGGGGGGCATCACCGGGCTGAACGCGACGACGGGCGACCTCGTGCCGTTGAATACCACTTACATCAACCGCGGCGACGCGAGGGGCACGGACCTCGTGGCGTCGGGCGAGCTGTTCTTGGTCGCACGCGACATTCCGGCTCTGCCGGTGGATTCTTCGGCCAAGGCGGCGACGGCCGTGCTCGACATCGGCAAGCTCAATCCGGAAAACAGGCTGCAGCTTATTCTGGACAAACCGAACGGGAAACTGCGCCTGCTCGTGGATCAGGGCGCGTTCCGGTTCCGTGCGGGCAGCGAGTTCCCGGGCGGGGTCTCGGTGCCGGATCCGAAGAAGACGCAGGTGTTCGTCGGCAACCAGAAGCTCGACGCGACGCCGGACGCGGCCTCGTCGGCGATCACGGCGGCGCAGCAGAGCGCGCTCAACTCGGCGTCTTCCGACGCGCGCAAGAGCTTCGGCACCGACAGCGTGACGCAGCAGATCGACATGGGCTTCGCCGGCGACGTGGGCATCGCGCCGACGATGGCGCATAACGTGCCGCTTCAAGGCGAGATCATCAGCACGCCGGAAGGCGTGACGGAGTCAAAGGGCGGTAGCGACATCCCGGGCAATACGCCGAAATGCAACCCAGACCCGAAGACGGGCGAGTGCAAGTAGATAGCGGGGAGGGAGAGGATGGCGCGTAGTGCAGCGCCAGTAGTGCCGGAAAGGGGGCGCGGGACGCGCCCCCTTTCCTTTTCCCTGGCCTGCGTCACCCTTTGCCTCTTGCAGGGCTGCAGCAGCGCCGACGTCGCGGAGCCCTACGGTCCAGATCAGATAAAAGTCAAGATCGATCGCGGCTTTACGGGAGACGTCGGGGTCTCACCGACGCTGGGTCATACCCTCCCGCTGGAGGGGGAGGTCATCAGTACGCCTCAATGTGTGAGCGAGGCGCGCGAAGGGAAGGAGTGCGTCAAATGACGGCGGCTGATGGGCGTCAAGCAGGATTCACGATGTCGTGATAGCGTACCGTTACCTGAACAGAGGTCGACCCGGAGGCACCATGTACAAGAACAGTGTCGCGGCCATCATCGGGTTGCTGCTCGCCCTTCCTTCTCACGGCTGGTCGCAGGCAGCCAAGCAGGGGGCGAGGCCTGCGGCGGAAACCGCGACGCTCGCGGCGGCGCGCTACGACGACGCGCAGAAGCTCGAGCGCAGCGGCGACTGGACCGGCGCGATGCAGGCCTACCATGAATCCGCCGAGAGCGGCCACGGCCCGGCCCAGAAGCGCCTCGGCGAGATCTACAACAACGGCCAGGGCGACGTGAAGCGCGACTACGACACTTCGCTCCGCTGGTACAAGCGCGCGCAGGAGCAGGGCGAGCAGATCCCGCAGCCGTTCACCTATCCGGGCGTGCGCCAGCGCTGAAGTTGCCCGTCGCGGGTAGCCCGTCCGGGCCGCATTGTGCCGGCCCCCCCGCCGCCGCATAATTCCACCCGATGGGAGCAGGGGGGCTGCGCCAACACCTTCGTTCGCGCGCGACCGGCGTAATGCTGGCCGCGCCTTGTCGCGCCCCCCGCGGCCGTGGCTGATCCCCAGCTCTTAGGCCGCTACAAGCTCAGCCGCAAGATCGGCAGCGGCGCCATGGGCGTGGTGTACGAGGCGCTCGACCCGAAGCTGAACCGCCCGGTCGCGATCAAGACCATCCTCAAGAGCCACCTCGACGAGGAGGTCGCGCGCGAGTACTCGGTGCGCTTCCGCGAGGAGGCGCAGGCGGTGGCGCGGCTCAACCATCCGAACATCGTCCAGGTGTACGACTTCGGCGAGGAGGCCGACGTCGCGTTCATCGTGATGGAGTTCATCCGCGGCAAGGACCTCAAGCACTGCTTCGACAACAACGTGCGCTTCGAGCCGAAGGAGTTCGTGCGCATGATGTGCGAGCTCCTCTCCGCGCTCGACTACGCGCATCAGTCCGGCATCGTGCACCGCGACATCAAGCCGGCCAACGTGATGCTCGATGGGCAGACACGCGTCAAGCTGATGGACTTCGGCGTGGCGAAGATCCAGGACACCGACCGCACCCACCGCACCCAGGTGGGCACCATGGTCGGCACGCCCTCCTACATGTCGCCCGAGCAGGTGCAGGGCCTCGCGTGCGACCACCGCTCGGACCTCTTCTCCTCGGGCATCGTGCTCTACCAGTTCCTCACCAACCAGCGCCCGTTCACCGGCGGCGACTGGACGCTGCGCAAGATGATCGTGCACGAGGACCCGGTGCGGCCCTCGCAGATCAACGCTTCGATCTCGCCCGAGTTCGACCGCGTGATCGGCCGCGCGCTCGCGAAGGCGCCCGAGGCGCGCTACCAGAGCGCCGGCGACTTCAGCCGCGCGCTGCAGCGCGTGTACGAGGGCAAGGCCGCCGAGGAGGAGGAGGACCGCACCATCATGCGGGCCTACCCGGGGCCCGGGCCGCAGGCGCCGGCGAAGCCGGCCGCGGAGCGCACCGCGACGCAACCCCCGCTCGCCACCTCGACCTCCACCGGCGGCGGCTCGCAGGAAGTCGAGGTCGAGTTCTGGCGCTCGATCAAGGACAGCGACGATCCCGAGGATTTCGAGCTCTACGTGCAGCAGTTCCCGCGCGGCGCCTATGCGCGCCTTGCCGAGCGCAAGATCGCCAAGCTGCGCAAGGATGCCGGCAGCGCAACCGGATCGCAGGCCTCGAGCGGGGTGCACACCGGTACGGCGAGCGGCACGTACGGCGCGGATGCCGCGAGCGCGGAAGCCGAGGAGCTGCGCAAGCTCGAGGAGGAGCACCGCAGGCAGGCGGAGGATCTGGCGCGGCGCCAGGCCGAGGCGCGCAAGAAGCGCGAAGCGGAAGAGAAGGCCAGGCGCGAAGCGGAAGAGAAGGCGCGCCGTGAAGCGGAGGAGAAGGCCCGGCGCGAAGCTGAAGAGAAGGCCCGGCGCGAAGCGGAGGAGAAAGCAAAGCGCGAGGCCGAGGAAAAGGCAAGGCGCGAAGCGGCGGAGAAGGCGCGGCGGGAGGCGGAAGAACGGGCGCGGCTCGAGGCCGAGCGCGTGCGGCGCGAAGCCGAAGCCAAGGCGAAGCGCGACGCCGAGGAGAAGGCCAAGCGCGAGGCGGAGGAAAAGGCGCGGCTCGAGGCCGAGCGCATCCGGCGCGAGAACGAAGACAAGGCGCGGCGCGAAGCCGAGGCCAAGGCGAAGCGGGAGGCGGAGGAGAAGGCCAAGCGGGAGATCGAGGAGAAGGCCAAGCGGGAGACCGAGGAGAAGGCGCGCCTCGAGGCCGAGCGCATCCGGCGCGAGAACGAGGAGAAGGCGCGGCGCGAGGCCGAGGCCAAGGCGGCGCGAGAAGCCGAG
>JBJMWH010000530.1:0-3034 GCA_045810245.1 Burkholderiales bacterium
CTCTCCCTTCAGGTTCCGTAGGCGCGCCAGCGCCAGAACTCTTTGAATTGACTACGAAGGGAAAGATACGCGCGGCGCGCCCGGCGCGCTGCGACAGAATCCTCAGATCGGCAGCGACGCCTCGGGGCTCGAAGCCTAGACCTGTGGATTAGGTCAGGTCGCGGCTCGCGCCATGTAGTTGCCGGGGAACATGGCGCGCCTGGCCTCGTCGTCCAGCTCGGTCTTGAAGGCGTGGCGGTCCTTGAGGGCAATCGCCTTCTGCGCTGCCGGGCGGGCGCTGATCTCGTCGACCAGGCGCTTCACGTTGCCAAGCTTCGCGGCGTGCTCGCCCAGGATGTTCGGCACCAGCCGCGCCCAGCCCCACAGCGCCATGTCGACAACGCTGTAACTATCGCCAGCCATGTACCTGTTCTTCGCCAGGCGCGCGTCCACGATGCCCCAGTGGCGCAGCGCCTCGAACTCGTAGCGGTTGAGGGCGTAGGCGATCTTCTCCGGCGCGTAGTTCTTGAAGTGCACGTACTGGCCGGTGAACGGCCCGATGCCCGAGGCGACGAACATCAGCCACGAGAGCATTTGCCCGCGGTCGGCAGCCTTCTTCGGCAGGAACTTGCCGGTCTTCTCGGCGAGATAGAGCACGATGGCGTTGCTGTCGAACATCGTCACCTCGCCGTCCACGATGGCGGGCACCTTGGCGTTGGGATTGATCGCCAGGTAGCCGGGCTTGTGCTGCTCGCCCTTGCGCGTGTCCACGGGGATCGGTTCGTAGGCAAGCCCCATCTCCTCCAGGCAGAGGGCTACCTTCATCGGGTTGGGCGCGGTGCTGTAGTAGAACTTGATCATCGGTGTCTCCGCTGGAGGTCTGAGGGTTGGAAGTCTGAGCCTTTGGAGCCGAATCCTACACGCCCCCTGGCCTTCGGAGGCTGACCGCCAGGGCGAGCGCGGTCAGCGCGGCGAGGATCCAGAAAGAGAGCTGCATCGTCGCGACGAAGCCCGCCGGGTCGGCGTCCACCGGCGCATGGCCGAGCTTCAGCGAAACGAGGGCGGCGACGATCAGCATGCCGCTCACCATGCCGAGCGAGCGCGCAGTGGCCGAGAGCGCCGCCGCGATGCCGGTGCGCTCGGGCGGCACGGCGTTCATCACCATGGTCATGTTCGGCGAAGAGAAGAACGCGAAGCCGACGCCCTGCACGGCGAGCACGAGGGCGACGAAGACGCGGGGCGAGCCGGCGCCGAGCTCGGTCGCGGCGAGCGCGGCGGCGAGCGCGATGGCGACGCCGAGGCTCGCGATCGCGGCCGGGCGCGTGCGGTCGGTGAGGATGCCGGCGAGCGGCGCAATGGCGGCCATGAGGAGCGTGCCTACGGCGATCACCTGGCCGGCGGTGTTCGGGCTGTGGCCGAGCACGCTCTGCATGTGCAGCGACAGGAGGAACGTGGTGCCGAAGGCGTTGCAGTAGAGAAGCGCCTGGACCAGAAGCTGGTTCCTGAGCACCCGGTTCCTGCCGAGGATCTCGACGTTCAGGAGCGGCTGCGCCACGCGCCGCTGCAGGAAGAGAAAAGCCGCGAGGAGCGCGAGGCCGAGCGCCATCGCGCCGTAGCCGATGGCGCCTTCGCGCACCGTCGCCGCGCCGCCGACCAGCGAGAGCATCGCGAGAGAGACAAGCGCGGTGCTCGGCACATGCACCGCGCGCGGCGCCGGGCGGCGCCAGGCGGCAGGCAGCATGAAATGGATCGGCGCGAGCAGCAACAGCACCAGCGCGCCGCCGGCAATGAAAACGGCGCGCCAGCCCGCGAGCTCGACGAGGAAGCCGGCGAAGATCGGCCCGAGGGTGAGGCCGGCGTAGACGGCGCCGATGGTGATGCCGTAGGCGCGCCCGCGGCGCTCGGGCGGCACGGCGTCGGCGATGAGCGCGGGCCCGGCGGCCTGCACCGCGGCCGAGCAGGCGCCCTGCAGCAGGCGGAGCGCGAGGATGGCCCAGACCGAGGAGACCAAGCCGATGGCGACGCTCGAGAGCGCGAAGGCCGCCATGCCGAGCTTGTAGAGCGTCGCCTTGTCGGCCGCGTCGCCCAGGCGCCCGGCCGGGAGGAGCAGCGCAACCGCGGCGGCGAGAAAAAGCGTTTCCACGAGCGAGAGCGCCGTGGCGCCCGCGCCGAGATCCGCGCCGAGCGCCGGCAGCGCGACCGCGACGCCGGAGATCATGAAGGGCGGCGCGAACTGCGATGCGGCGATCGCGGGGACGAGGAGGGGGTGGGGTGAGGGTTTCATAAAAAATCGGAGTGAGACCCTAACACCTTAAAATCAGGCGCGTGAAGACCCTGATCAAGGACGGGTCCGTCGTGACGATGGACCCCGCGGTGATCGATGGACCCCGAGGTGATCGAGCGCTTCGCGCAAATGGGCACCGGCGTTGGGACTCGGAGATCAAGCCGCAGAACTGAGATAGTCCGCCAGGCTCAAGACGCGCACGCCGCGGTATTCCTTCAGCGCGAGAAGCGCCTTGTCGCCGGTCACTACGGCCTGCGCCCGGCCCGCGACGGCGCATTCGAGGATGCGGTTGTCGGCCGCGTCCTTCAATACGGCGAGGCGCCTGCGCGGTTTGACCATCGTCGCGATGTCGGCGAGAAAGAGCGCGATGCGGGCAAGCTCTTCAGCGTCCCGGGCAAACTTCCGGGAAAGAACGCCAAGAAGCTCATCCAGGATCGGCCGGGAAAGAAAAAGCTCATCCTGCTCGACTACGACGCGCAGGAGCGCCTCTTCGCCGCGGCCGCCGGGGAACACCAACGCGGAGACCAGCACGTTGGTGTCGAAGACGACCTTCACCCGTTGAGGTAACGCTCCAGATCCTGCTCGCTGAGAAGTCCGCGCTCCCTCGCCTTGCGGCTCCAGTACCCCTGGATACCGCGAAGCTCCTGGAGCCGGCGGTCGATGCGCGCGCCGCGCAGCGCATCCTGGATCACCGCGCTCAAGGTCTTGCCCTGGGCCTTCGCCAAAGCTTCGGCGTCCCGGGCGAGCTGGGCCGGGAGGGAGATGGTTTTC
>JBJMWH010000531.1:0-3000 GCA_045810245.1 Burkholderiales bacterium
TGCGAGCGATGGGGGCCGAGATCGTGATGGCGCGCTCCGACGTCACGAAGGGCCATCCCGAGTATTACCAGGAGCGAGCGGCCGAGATCGCGCGCCGTACGCCGGGCGCCTATTACATCGACCAGTTCGCCAATCCGGCCAATCCGCGCGCCCACGAGGAGACGACCGGCCCGGAGATCTGGTCGCAGATGACGCAGGACGTCGACGCGGTGGTGGCCGGCGTGGGGACCGGCGGCACGATCACCGGCCTCGCGCGTTTCTTCGAGCGTGTCTCGCCGGGCACCGAGATGGTCCTCGCCGATCCCGAAGGCTCGGTGCTCGCGAACTACGTGAAGACGCACAAGATCTCCAAGGACGTAGGCTCATGGCTGGTCGAAGGCATCGGCGAGGACTTCCTGCCGCCGGTGTGCGACCTTTCGCGCGTGAAGAAGGCCTACTCGATTCCCGACTCCGAGGCGTTCAGCGTGCTGCGGGCGCTCCTCAAGACCGAAGGCATCATGGCCGGGACCTCCTCGGGCACGCTGATCGCGGCCGCGCTGCGCTATTGCCGCGAACAGACGACGCCCAAGCGCGTGGTCACGCTGGTGTGCGACAGCGGCAACAAGTACCTCTCCAAGGTCTACAACGATTACTGGATGCTCGACCAGGGCTTCATCAAGCGCGAAACCCACGGCGACCTGCGCGACCTCATCATGCGGCGGCACAAGGAGCACGCCGTCGCCACCGTGAACGCGGACGAGACGGTGAACGCGGCGTACCAGCGGATGAAGCTCTACGACGTGTCGCAGCTCCCGGTGCTGAAGGACGGCAGGATCGTCGGCATCGTCACCGAGGAGGACATCCTGCTCGGGGTCTACGAGAACCCTGAGCATTTCCGCGAGCCGGTGGCCGCGGCGATGGAGTCGAACCTCGTCACCCTGCCTCCGTCCGCCCCGGTGGAGAAGCTGAAGGAGATCTTCGAGCGCGGCATGGTGGCGATCGTGGTCGACGGCGAGGACTTCCTCGGGCTCATCACGCGCATCGATCTGCTCAACTGGCTGCGGCGCCAGGAATTGAACCGTAAAGGCAGGACGCCCAAATGAAATTCGAGACCAAGGTCATCCATGCCGGCCAGTCGCCCGACCCGCGCACCGGCGCGGTGATGACGCCGATCTACGCGACTTCCACCTACGCGCAGTCGAGCCCCGGCGAGCACAAGGGCTACGACTACGCGCGCACGCGCAACCCGACGCGCGATGCGCTCGAGGCGTGCGTCGCCGAGCTCGAGGGTGGAAAGCACGGCTTCGCCTTCGCCTCGGGCATGGCGGCGATCGGCACCGTGCTCGAGCTCCTCGATTCGGGCTCGCACGTCGTGGCGATGGACGACCTCTACGGCGGGAGCTACCGGATCCTGGAGCGCGTGCGCAAGCGCTCCGCCGCGCTTCAACCCTCCTTCGTGGACCTGTCGAAGACCGAAAACCTGGAAGCCGCGATCAGGCCGAATACCAAAATGATCTGGGTCGAAAGCCCGACCAACCCGCTCCTGAAGCTCGTCGATCTCGAGGCCGTCGCCGCGATCGCGCGCAAGCGCGGCATCATTTCCGTTTGCGACAACACCTTCGCTTCGCCCTGGGTGCAGCGGCCGCTGGAATACGGCTTCGACATCGTGGTGCACTCGACCACCAAGTACCTGAACGGCCACTCCGACGTCATCGGCGGCGCCGCCATTCTCAAGGACGACACCCACAGGGAACGGCTTGCGTTCCTGCAGAACGCCGTCGGCGGCGTGCCGAGCCCGTTCGATTGCTTCCTCACACTGAGAGGGATCAAGACGCTCGCGGTGCGCATGGAGCGCCACTGCGGCAACGCGATGCACATCGCGGCTTTCCTCGAGAAGCACCCGAAGGTCGCGCGCGTGATCTATCCGGGCCTCGCGAGCCATCCGCAGCATCTGCTGGCGGCGCGCCAGATGAACATGCGCTACGGCGGGATGGTGACCGCAGTGCTGAAAGGCGGCAAGGAAGGCGCACTGAGCGCCTCGCGCCGCTTCCTCGAGCGCTGCGAGCTCTTTACGCTCGCCGAGAGCCTCGGCGGCGTGGAAAGCCTGATCGAGCACCCGGCCATCATGACGCACGCCTCGCTGCCCGAGGACGTGCGCGCGAACCTCGGCATCGACGAAGGGCTGGTGCGCCTCTCTGTCGGCATCGAGAACGTCGACGACCTCATCGCCGAGCTCAAACACGCTCTCGAGTAAAACGATCTACTTTCTTCTCATCCTCGCGGGACTCGCGCTCCTCGCCGGCGGAGCGCTTTGGTACTTCACCGCCATGCCGGGTTCGTCGCACGCCGGCGCGCTGCCGCCGCTCACCGAAGAAGAGCGCGCCCTCGCCGCACGGCTGCGGCGCCACGTCGAGACCCTCGCGAAAACCGAGCGCAACACGGACCTGGATACCCCGGTGCGCTACATCGCGAGCGCCCTTGCGGCCCACGGTCTCGCCTCCGCGCTCCAGACCTTCGAGAGCCGCGGGCGAAACGTGAGTAACGTGGAGGTGTCCCCGCCCGGCCCGGCCGCCATCGTCGTCGGGGCGCACTACGACACCGTGCCCGGCTCACCCGGCGCGGACGACAACGCCTCCGGCGTCGCCGCGCTGATCGAGCTCGCGGGCCTCCTCGGAAAGGAGCGCCTGCCGATCCGCTTCGTCGCCTTCGCCAACGAAGAGCTGCCCTACTTCCTGGGCCCGGAAATGGGAAGCTGGGTTTCGGCGCGCCGCTCGCGCGACCAAGGCGAGCCGCTGCGCGGAATGCTCTCGCTCGAGATGCTCGGCTGCTATCGCGACGAGCCCGGCAGCCAACGCTACCCGCCCCCCCTCAATCTCATCTACCCGGACCGAGGCAACTTCATCGCTTTCGTTGGCGATGTCGGCGCTCGTGCCCTGGTCAGAGAATCCATTTCTCTCTTTAGAAAACACGCGCAATTCCCGTCCGAAGGCGTCGCCGCGCCCGCCTTCGTGCCCGGCATCT
>JBJMWH010000532.1:0-2873 GCA_045810245.1 Burkholderiales bacterium
GATGCCCTTCTGCAGTCCCAGGTCGTCGAGCGGAAACACGTCCGGGCGCAGCAGGCTGAAGATGAGGAACATTTCCGCGGTCCAGCGCCCGATGCCGCGCACCTCGAGCAGCTCGGCGATGATCTCCTCGTCGCTCATCGCCGGCCAGCGGTGCACGTGGATCGAGCCGTTGGCGAAGT
Organism: Burkholderiales bacterium; assembly: GCA_045810245.1. Taxonomy (GTDB): domain Bacteria; phylum Pseudomonadota; class Gammaproteobacteria; order Burkholderiales; family SG8-39; genus SCGC-AG-212-J23. The sequence goes on from JBJMWH010000532.1 coordinate 180, forward strand.
GCTGCGCGAGGTCGGCGATGTACTCGGTCTTGCGGTCGGACAGGCCGCAGGCCCTCAGTAACGGCCTTTCTCTCAAGAGGACATTTTCCGGGGTGACTTCGCCGACACAGGAAGCGAACCGGTCCCACACGCTCTGCGCCGCCTTGACCGAGATCTGCTGGCCGACGATGGCGCGTGCGAGCGTCATGAACGGCTCGCCGCGGCGCGCGAGGAAAATCTTGGGATGCGCGCGCATGATGGCTCCCATAATTGGGTCGCGCCGCGCGAGCGAGCGCTTCGCCGAATCCCAGTATTCAGGCTTCATTCAGAGGCAGATTCAGAAGCAGATTCTGCGGCTTCATGCGGACCACGCCGTCCTCGGCGGACAGCGCGAGATACACATCGCGGCCCGCGAGGTCGCCGCGCATCGCGGCCGGGTCCTCGAAGCTGAGCGCGAACAGCGCGAGCACGTTGCGCATGCGGCCGGCGTCGACCTCGTGGCCGGCCCAAAGCTCGTTCAGGATCGCGGTGGACTCGGCGTCGAGCCCCACGTGCCAGGCCCAGCGCGGCTCCTCGATCTGGCGGATGGGCTTCACCCGGACCTCCAGCGCGAGGAAATGCCGGACCCATTTTTCGATCACGCGAGCGAAGGCGTCGAGCGCCGGCCGGCCGTAGGTGAAGCTCACCACCGTGTCGTGCTTCGATTCGCGCTCCCAGTAGAGCGCGGCGTTGGCGCGATCGAGCACATCGAGGTCGGCGGCGCCGAGCTCGCCCTGGGCCTCGACGATCAGGCGCCCGATGGCTCCGTAGCGATGGCCCGAGGCGTGCATCTCCACCGTCTCGAGATCGGCGAGCAGCACGTGGCCGTCCCTGATCGTCGCCTTCTGCTCGCGGAAAAAGAGCTCGCCCGCGCGCAGCCGGAGCGGGTCGTCGCTGCCGTCGAGCACATTCCTCAGGATGACGTGCGCGAGCTGGTCGATGAACATCGGCGGCACGTCGACCGTGCCCTTGAAGAGCGCCATGTAGGCGCCTTCGAGCGTGCCCGCGGCGAGCAGCCGGTCGCGCCAGCGCAGCAGGAAGCGGTAGTTCTGCTGCATGTCCGCATCTTCCAGCGACTGCAGCTCTTTTTCCGCGACGCGAAGGCGCGGCTCGGCCATCAGCGCGGCGTGGAGCTCGCGCTCTAGCGGTCCGGACTCCTCCACCGGATGGATCTCCGGCCGCAGATAGTAGGCGCGCAGGAAGTCGTCGCTGACCAGCAGCCGACTCGCTGCGTCACGCTCAAGGAGATGAAAACCGCTGTTCTTCCAAAAATCAGGCAGGGGCGAGAACCAGCCGCGAGTGCGACGCGACGTGCTGCTTCAGGAACTCCATCTGGTCGGCGAGGATGCGGCGGTTGGTCAGGATCAGGTACTCGGCCTTGTTCGGCACGTAAGGCGCATAGAGGAGCTCGAGCCCGCATTCCTGCGGCAGGCGGTTTCTCTTGTGGCCGTTGCAGTGCCTGCAGGCCGTGACCACGTTCATCCACGTGTCGCGGCCGCCACGCGAGAGCGGCGTGATGTGGTCGCGGGTCAGGCGGAAGTAGCTGAACTCGCCACCGCAATAGCCGCACATGTGGCGATCGCGGCGGAAGAGCTCCCGGTTATTCAGCGGCGGCACCTGGTTGAAGCCCTTGGCCGCGAGCGCCTTGCCCTTGATGGCGACGATCGAGTGCGCCGTGATGCTGGAGCGCTCGCCGGTGAGGCGCGAGATGCCGCCGTAGTAGGTGAAGGTCTCGTCGCCGAGCGTCCAGGCGACCAGGTTCTTCGCATAGTAGAAGCACGCCTGCTGCCAGCTGATCCACCGGTGGGGGACACCGTGGGCGTCGAGTGAAAGGATGAGCGGCTTGTCCATTGGCAGAGATCGTGCTTCGGCGTCAGATTCTGCCATGCATATCTTAAAAAACAAAGGGCTGCACGGATGAGCGCGCAGCCCTTCTAGGTGCGGAAAGTCTCGATCTGGGAACTTCGATCTCGGAACTATTTGTCTACGGCTTGCTTGAAACCCTGTCCGGCGGCGAAAGCCGGCACCGTCTTCGCGGTGATCCGGATCTCCTTACCGGTCGCGGGACTGCGGCCTGCGCGCGCCTTGCGCTTGCGAGGGAGGAAGGTACCGAAGCCGATCACGGTGACGCGCTTGCCCTTCGCGACGTTTTCCACGATCGCATCGAACACCGCATTCACCGCCTCCCCTGCCGCCGCCTTGCTGACATTGCTGGCTTTTGCCGCAACCTGGACCAGGTCCTGCTTGGTTACCACATGTGGCATGCGCTCTCCCTGATTGCCCTGTATTGCACCATCCACTACGCCCGCTTTGCGGCAAGCGAGCGAGCGTGCATCGTATCCAAACCGAAATCGAAACACAACGCGTCGCCGCGGAGCCTTGCAACCCTTTATGATTGCGGCTCAAAGGAGGAGCACTCCATGAGGATGCGACACCTCGCGTGCGTCGCGGCTGCGGCCACCGCGCTGGTCGCGCCTGCGCGCGCGCAGACCACGCTGACTTATTCGTCCTGGGTGCCGCCCACCCATCACCTCACCGTCTGGCAGGCGAACTGGGCCGCGGAAGTGGAGAAGGCGACCGGCGGTCGAGTGAAGTTCCAGTCGCTGCCCAAGCATCCCGCGGCCGCGCCGGGAACTTTCGATGCGGTGCGCGACGGCCTGGTCGATCTTTCCTTCG
>JBJMWH010000533.1:0-17955 GCA_045810245.1 Burkholderiales bacterium
GGAAAGCCGACGATGAAGGTGCTGCGCAGGGTGAGCTCGGGACAGATCGCGCGCCAGGCGCGGATGCGCTCGAGCACTTTCTCCGCGCTCGCCGGGCGCTTCATGAGCCGCAGGATGCGGGCCGATGCATGCTGGAACGGCACGTCGAGGTAGGGAAGGATCCTTCCTTCGGCCATCAGCGGAATCACCTCATCGACATGCGGGTACGGATAGACGTAGTGCAGCCTGACCCAGAGAGCACCGCCGCCCGTGGCGGGGCCGAGCTGGCCCAGGGCACGACAAAGATCCACCATCCTGGTCTTGACAGGTCTTCCACCCACAAAACCGGTGCGATATTTGACATCGACGCCGTACGCGCTGGTGTCCTGCGAAATCACCAGCAGCTCCTTCACGCCGCCCTTCACCAGATTCTCCGCCTCCAGCATCACCTCGCCGATCGGACGCGACACCAGATCGCCGCGCATCGAAGGGATGATGCAGAACGTGCAACGATGATTGCAGCCCTCCGAGATCTTCAGATAGGCGTAGTGCGCCGGGGTGAGCTTGATGCCCTGAGGCGGCACGAGGTCGGTATACGGGTCGTGCGGTTTAGGGAGATGCGCGTGCACGGCGCTCATCACCGCAGCTGTGTCGTGGGGGCCGGTAACGGCTAGAACCGAGGGATGTGCTTCTTGCACCACGCCTGGCTTTGCGCCGAGGCAACCGGTCACCACCACCTTTCCGTTTTCCGCGAGCGCCTCGCCGATGGCGTCGAGCGATTCCCGGACCGCCGCGTCGATGAAGCCGCAGGTGTTGACGATGACGAGGTCGGCGCCGGCGTAGCTCGACGAAGTGGCGTAGCCCTCGGCGCGCAACTGCGTGAGGATGCGCTCCGAGTCGACGAGGGCCTTGGGACAGCCTAGCGAGACAAACCCGACCCGCGGGACGGCGCTGCGCGCCGCGACTTCAGGATTTGTCGGCGTCGCTTTTGTTCTGGCCAGGCGGAAAACCAGGGAAGGAAAGGCCCGAGAACATGTTGCGCGCCTGGCTCTGCATCTGGTCCTGGAACTGCGCGAACATCTTCTGGCTCTGCTCGATGTAGGCTTGCATCAGGCTCTGCATCGCGGGGCCCTGCAGGTTCATGAACTGGGCCCAGAGGTCCTGCGAGACGCGCGAGTTGTCGCCGTACACCTTCTGCGATTGCTCCTGCAGGGCTTTCTGGATGTCCTGGAACGCGCGCACGTTGCGCTCCAGATATCCGCCCATCATGCCCTGCATCGCGTTGCCGTAGGAACGGATCATCTGCGAGAGCAGGTCGCTCGAGAACATCGGCGCGCCGCCCGACTCCTCCTCGAGGATGATCTGCAGCAGGATCTGGCGCGTCAGGTCGTCGCCGCTTTTCGCGTCGACCACCTGGAACTCCTCCTGCTTCAGCACCATCTGCTTCACGTCGGCGAGCGTGATGTAGCTCGACGTCTTGGTGTCGTAGAGCCTCCGGTTGGGGTACTTCTTGATCAGCCGGAGCGGGTTCTCCATCTTCGGATCGCGGGTGGACTGCGGTGCCGGCATGAGCCGAGTCTACTCCTTAATACATGTGCTGGCCGCCGTTGATCGAGATGTTGGCGCCAGTCACGAAGGCCGCTTCCTCGGAGCAGAGATAGATGATCAGCCCGGCGACTTCATCGGGCTTGCCGAGGCGCCCGAGCGGAATCTGCGGCAGGATCTTCGAGTCGAGGATTTCCTTCGGTATCGCGGTAACCATCTTGGTGCCGATGTACCCCGGCGAGATGGTGTTCACGGTGACGCCCTTGCGCGCGACCTCGAGCGCGAGCGCCTTGGAAAAGCCGTGGATCCCGGCCTTGGCGGCGGAATAGTTGGTCTGGCCGAAGGCGCCCTTCTGCCCGTTCACCGACGAGACGTTGATAACACGGCCCCAGCCGCGGTCGAGCATGCCGTCCATCACCTGCTTGGTCATGTTGAAGCACGAGTCGAGGTTGGTGCGCATCACCGCGTCCCAGTCGGTCTTCGTCATTTTCTTGAACGTCATGTCGCGCGTGATGCCGGCGTTGTTCACCAGGATGTCGACCGCGCCGACCTCGGTCTGGATCGTGTGCACCTTGCGCGCGCAGTCGTCGTAGTCGACCACGTCCACCGGAAAGGCGGCGAAGTTATAGCCGCGGCCTTTCATCTCTTCCAGCCACGAGCGGAACTTGGTATTGGAAGGCGAGTAGGTGACGACGACGCGGTACCCCGCGTCAGCCATCTTGGTCGAGATGGTTTCGCCGAGGCCGCCCATGCCTCCGGTCACAACGGCGATCCTTTGCTTTGCCATGGCCTGCTCCAGGCGTGTCTACCGTGGGATGGGCCAGTCTACATCATGTGCATGCCGCCGTTGACCGAGATGTTGGCCCCGGTGATGTAGCCCGCCTCGTCGGAGGCCAGGAAGGCCACCACGGCGGCGATTTCCTCGGGACGGGCGAGCCGGCCCATGGGGATAGCGGCGACGATCTGGTCCCGGATCTCCTGGCGGATCGCCTTGACCATCTCGGTCTCGACGTAGCCGGGCGATACGGTATTGACCGTCACGCCTTTCTTGACAACCTCCTGGGCGAGCGCCTTGGCGAACCCCGCCATGCCGGCCTTGGCCGCCGAGTAGTTGGTCTGCCCGAACTGGCCCTTGAGCGCATTGACGGAAGAGATGTTGACGATGCGCCCCCAGCCGCGCTCGCACATGCCGTCGACCACCTGGCGCGTGACGTTGAACACGCTGTTCAGGTTGGTGTTGATCACCGCCATCCAGTCCTGCTCGGTCATGCGCTTGAACACCGAGTCGCGCGTGATGCCGGCATTGTTCACCAGGATGTCGACCGGCCCGATGACCGAGCGCACGTTGTAGAACATCTCCGCGCACGAATCGAAGTCGGCCACGTCGCCCTCCGCGGCGTGCACCCGGAAGCCCTGCGCGCGCATCGCGTCGAGCCAGTCCTGCTTGCGCTCGTAGGCTGGCAGGCAGCCGGCCACGACGGTGTGACCCGACTGCGCGAAGCGCTGGCAGATTGCGCTGCCGATGCCGCCCATGCCGCCGGAGACAAAGGCAATGCGCGGCACGACCGGCAGGGTGCGGTCGCGCCATGCCTCTTCTTGTGATGCGTCGATTACCTCGGGTTCATGCTTCATCGTTTTTCCTCTCTATCGTTCTACCCTAGCGTTCAACAGCAAGGGCGACCCCCATTCCGCCCCCGATGCAAAGCGAGGCGAGGCCTCGCCGCGCGTCGCGCTTCTGCATTTCGTGGAGCAGGGTGACCAGCACGCGCGCGCCCGAGGCGCCGATCGGATGACCGAGCGCGATGGCACCGCCGTTCACGTTCACCTTCTTCGTGTCCCAGCCCATCTGCCGGTTGACCGCGATCGCCTGCGCGGCGAAGGCTTCGTTGATCTCCAGGAGATCGAGGTCCTTCGGCTCCCAGCCGGCGCGCGCGAGCGCGCGCTTGGAGGCAGGCACCGGCCCCATGCCCATGTATTTCGGATCGACTCCCGCGGAGGCGAAGGCCTTGATCCTCGCGATCGGCTTCAGTCCAAGTTCTTTTGATTTTTTCAAACTACACAAAACGACTGCGGCGGCGCCGTCGTTGATGCCCGAGGCGTTGCCCGCCGTCACCGTGCCGTTCTTGTCGAAGGCCGGCCTCAGGCTCTTCATCGCGTCGAGCGTCGTGCCGTGGCGCGGATATTCGTCGTCGGCAAAAACCACCGGTCCCTTCCTGGACGGAAGTTCGACCGCGATGATTTCGTCCCTGAACTTGCCGGCCTTCTGCGCCGCCTCGGCCTTGTTCTGGCTCGCCACCGCGAACTCGTCCTGCTCTTCGCGCGTGACCGCGTACTCCTTGGCCACGTTCTCGGCAGTGACGCCCATGTGGTACTGGTTGAAGACGTCCCACAGGCCATCGACGATCATCGTATCGACCATCTTGGCGTCGCCCATGCGGAAGCCGTCGCGCGAGCCGTTGAGCGCGTGCGGCGAGAGGCTCATCGACTCCTGGCCCCCGGCGACGACCAGCTCCGAATCGCCGTTGGCGATCGCCTGCGCGCCGAGCATGGCGGCCTGCAGGCCCGAGCCGCAGACCTTGTTGATGGTCATCGCGGGCACCATATACGGGATGCCCGCCTTGATCGCCGCCTGGCGCGCGGGGTTCTGCCCGACGCCCGCGGTGAGTACCTGGCCCATGATGACCTCGGACACCTGCTCGGGCGCCAAGCCCGCGCGCTCCAGCACCTTGCGGATGACGAGCGCCCCGAGATCGGCGGCCGGGGTCCTGGCGAGGCTGCCGCCGAACTTGCCGATCGGGGTGCGGGCTGCGCCGACGATGACGATCTCTTCCATGCGGTTCTCCTAATTGATTCGTTGCTTCACGTAGCGGCCGGGGGCCGCTTCGATGGGCCTGTATTGGACATTTCCGGGCGCCGAAGGTGCGTCGCGCTTGCCGCCGCCGTGGCGCTCCAGCCATTGCGACCACGCCGGCCACCAGCTGCCCCGGATTTCGGTGGCAATTTCGAGGAAGTCTTCGGGCTGCGCCGAGTAGCGCTCCGAGCTCCAGTAGCTGCGGCGGTTCTTCGATGCCGGATTGACCACGCCAGCGATGTGGCCGCTCGCGCCGAGCACGAACGTCTTGTCCTCGCCGCCGAGCAGCTCGAGCGTGCGGTAGGCGGAGCGCCACGGCACGATATGGTCCTCGCGCGTCGCGAGCACGAAGAGCGGCAGCTCGACGGCGCCGAGATCGACCGGCGCGCCGCAATTGGTGAGCGCGCCGGCCTCGCGCAGCTTGTTCGAAAGATACGTATTGCGCAGGTAGTAGCAGTACATCGGACCCGGCAGATTGGTGCTGTCGGCGTTCCAGTGAAGGATGTCGAACGCTGCCGGGGTTTCGCCCAGAAGATAGTTGTTGACCACGTACGGCCAGACGAGATCGTTCGCGCGCAGGCTGGAGAAGACGAAGGCGAGATCCGACCCGGGCAGGATGCCATCCTTTCCGATGGTGGCCTCGCGCGCCGCGACCATGGCCTCGTCGACGAAGAGGCCGATCTGCCCGGTGTCCGAGAAGTCGAGCATCGCGGCGAGAAAGGTGGCGCTCGCGACGGAATCGTCTTTTCGATGCGCGAGGACCGCGAGCGCGGCGCCGAGCAGCGTGCCGCCGACGCAGAAGCCGAGCGCGTTGACCTTGTCGCTCTGCGCGATGTCGCGGGCCAGGCGCAGCGGCGTGAACACGCCGAGCTCGAGATAATCGTCCCACGTTAGGCGGCCCTGGTCCGCGCGCACGTTGCGCCAGGACACCAGGAACACCGTATGGCCGCTCGCGACCGCATGGGCGACGAACGAGTTTTCCGGCTGCAGATCGAGGACGTAGTACTTGTTGATGCAGGGCGGGACGATCACGAGCGGACGCGTGGCCACCTCGGCGGTGGACGGCGCGTACTGGATGAGCTGGATGAGCTCGTTCTCGTACACCACGCTCCCGGGCGTCACCGCAAGATTGCGGCCCACTTCGAACACGCTCTCGTCGGTCTGGCTGATGCGACCGCGGTGGACATCGGCGAGAAGCTGGCCCAGCCCGCGGGCCAGGCTTTCGCCGCGCGTTTCGAGCGCCTGCTCCAGGGCCTGCGGATTGGTGGCGGCGAAATTGGCCGGGCACATCGCATCGATCCATTGCTTGACTGCGAACCGCGCGCGTTCCTTCGATACGGGCTCCAGCGCGGCCTGCTCGAGCGATTCGGCGAGATAGCGAGACGCCAGCAGGTACGACTGCTTGAGGTAGTCGTAGTACGGATTTTCATTCCATTGCCGGTGCGCGAAACGCCGGTCGCCGGGCTCCGGCGAGATCACCGGCTCGGCGCGCCCCGCCATGAGCGCGCTCCAGAGCTTCGCTTGCTTCTCGAGGTAGCTCGCCTGAAGCGCCGAGTTTGCGCCGAGCCATGAAGTGTCCGCGGCGGCCGGCGCCGAAGCCATCAGCCTCATCCAGCCCTGCGTGAGTTCGTTGGTGGACTGCGAGATCGCCGCGAGGACGGCCTCTGGGAACCCGGGTTGCATGCGCGCGCGCATTTTGCGCCGCACAAACCGCGCCGTCAAATGATTTTAACTTGCTGAAAGATTAGTTCTTTTTGATCAGTGCATCAGGACGACGCGCAGGCCCGCGATTGCCCCGATCCCGAGGGCGATCAGCAGCGCCTGGGAGGCCGTGTCGCGAAGGTGGGGCCGCCGATGCAGCCCGGGGATCAGATCGGCCACGGCGACGTAGATCATGCTCGCGGCGACGAAGCCGAGCAGGGCAGCCTCCCAATCGCCCACCGCGCGCAGCCCGAAGTAGCCGATCAGCCCTCCCACCACCGTGGCGAGGGACGAGAGCAGGTTCATGGCAAGCGCACGGGCGCGCGTGTAGCCCGAATGAAGCAGGATCAGGAAGTCGCCGACCTCCTGCGGGATCTCGTGCGCGATGATCGCCACGGCGGCGATGATGCCGACCTCGGTGCTCTGCAGGAAGGCGGCGGCGATGAGCAGGCCGTCGAGGAAGTTGTGGATGGTGTCGCCCACGATGATGAGCAAGCCGCTGCGCCCATGGTCATGGGCTGCGGAGCCGTCCTCGTGCGGATCGTGCACTTCGCAATTCTCGGTGTGGCAATGTCGCCAGAGCAGCAGCTTCTCGAGCACGAAGAAGACGAAGATTCCGCCGAGGATCGCCGCGGCCGCCTCGTGCGCGTTGCCGCGCTCGAACGCGTGCGGGATGACTTCGAGGAAGGCCGCTCCGAGCAGCGCCCCGATCGCGAAGGAAACCAGCGTCGATACCCAGCTCGCGCGCAGGAGCAGCGAGAACGCCGCAAGCCCGGCGGAAAGCGTTCCGCCGACGAAGCTCGCGGCGAGGATCCAGCCGAGCGTCAGCGTCATGGGGCCGGGATTCTACTCGGACAACCATATGAGCGCGGCCATGCGGCCGGCGGTGCCGTCGCGCCGGTAGGAATAGAAGCGTTGCGGATCCGAATAGGTGCAGTAGCCGCCGCCGAATATGCGCTGCACGCCGCACGCGCGCAGCCGCTGGCGCGCCACAGTGTAGAGGTCGAGCAGCCAATGGCCCGGCCGTGCGCGCGAAAACGCCGCCTCGGCCGCGGCGTCGCGGGAGAGGAACGCCAATCGGACTTCGTCACCGACCTCATACACCTTGGGGCCGATGGCGGGGCCGAGCCATGCCAGCAGCTTTTCTCCCGCCATGCCCATCGCCCGTACGGTGTTCTCGATCACGCCGCAGGACAGCCCGCGCCATCCAGCGTGCGCCCCGCCGACGACCGTGGCAGCCTCGTCCGCAAGTAGAACCGGCATGCAATCGGCCACCCGGATTGCGCACACCCGGTTCCTCCTTGCGGTGACTGCAGCATCCGCTTCGGGAATTGACACGACCTGATCGAGATCGACCACGCGCGTCCCATGCACCTGCCGCAACCAGGCCGGCTCGGCCGGAAGGAGCGCGCGCAAAGCGGCTTCTTCGGTATTCCGGGTGGTCATCACCGCGCGCACGTTGGGCGGGGCAGGCCAGTCCGGAAGCACAAGCTCGCTCATTCCCGGCCCCTCAGCTCCTGAAGCAGGCGTTTCATGTCCTTCGGCAGCGGCGCGCACCAGGTCATGGTCTCGCCTGTGCGCGGATGGACCAGCGTAAGCTCCGCGGCATGCAGCGCCTGCCGCGGAAAGGCGAGCCCATGGCGCGTGCCGCGGCGATAGACCGAGTCGCCGACCAGCGGATGGCGGATGTGCTGCAAGTGGACGCGGATCTGGTGCGTTCTGCCGGTCTCGAGGCGGCACTCGAGCAGCGCGGCGCGCCCGAAGCGCTCGACCACGCGAAAGGCGGTGCGCGCCGGCTTGCCGCGGTGGGTGACCGCCATGCGCACGCGCGAGCGCGCGTCGCGTCCGAGCGGCGCGTCGATCTTGCCGCCGGCCGGCGGATCTCCCTGGACCACGGCGAGGTAGAGGCGCCGCATGCTGCGATCGGCGAGCTGCTTCGCCAGCGCGGCCTGCGCCTCGACCGTCTTGGCGACCACCAGGAGGCCGCTCGTGTCCTTGTCCAGCCGATGGACGATCCCGGCGCGCGGCACGCCGGCGAGCGCCGGGGCGTGCGCGAGCAGCGCGTTGAGAAGCGTACGGTCGGGCTGACCCGCGCCGGGATGCACGACTAGTCCTGCGGGCTTGTCGACCACGATCAGGTCGGCATCCTCGTGCACGATCTTGAGCGGCATGCGCTGCGCCTTCGGGGCGATCGCGTCCGGCGTCGCGGGCGGCTCGAGCACCACGTGCTCGCCGCCAGTCACCGCCTGCCGCGCCTCGGCGCTGCGGCCATCGAGCCGGATGTGGCCGGCCTTCAGCCAAGCCTGCAGCCGGCTGCGCGAGTACTGCGGGAACAAGCGCACCAGCGCCTGGTCGAAGCGCATCCCGCCGAGCTCGCTTGGCACGGTGCAGCGCATCGGCGCGGCGAAGCTTTCCTCCCAGTCCGCGTCCTCGCCGACGCTATAATTTTTGCCGCTCATGCGATCAAGTTTACTTCTTGCCCCGCTTCTCTCCCTATCGGTCCTGCTCCTCGCGGGCTGCGGGCTCTTTTCGGGCAAGGAGGACGACGAAACCGTCGGCTGGTCCGCGCAGCGCCTCTACGGCGAGGCGAAGGACTCCATGGCGAGCAAGGAGTGGGCGAAGGCGATCAAGTATTTCGAGAAGCTGGAGGCGCGCTTTCCCTATGGGCGCTTCGCGCAGCAGGCGCAGCTCGAGGTCGCCTATTGCAATTACAAGGACGGCGAGCGCGCCTCCGCGATCGCGGCGGCCGACCGCTTCATCAAGCTCTACCCCAACCATGCCAACGTCGACTACGCGTACTACCTGAAGGGCCTGATCAACTTCAACGATTCGTCGGGCTTCCTGACCGCCGTCACCACGCCCGACATGACCGACCGCGATCCCAAGGCATCGCGCGAGGCGTTCGAGTCGTTCAAGGAAGTGGTCACGCGCTTCCCCGAGTCGAAATACGCGGCGGACTCGTCGCTGCGCATGCGCTACCTCGTCAACGCCCTCGCTTCGCACGAAGTTCATGTCGCGCGCTATTACATGAAGCGCACGGCCTACGTCGCGGCCGCGAACCGCGCGCAGTACGCGATCCAGCACTATCCGCAGGCGCCGGCGGTCGAGGACGCGATGGCGATCCTCGTCAAGGCGTACGACGCGCTCGGCATGGCCGAGCTGCGCGACTCCGCCGACCGCGTGCTCCAGGCCAACTTTCCGAACAGCGTCTACCTCAAGGGCGGCACGCGCAAGGTCGACGTGCCGTGGTGGCGCCTGTGGGACCCCAACTGGTGAGCCGCCGGACCCTCGTCATCGGCGCCGCCGGCATGATCGGCCGCAAGCTCGTCGAGCGCCTCTCCAAGGACGCCGGCGCCGATCTCGCGCTTCACGATGTCGTGCCGTTTGAAAGCAGGCACAAGACGGTCGTTTCCGATCTCTCGGCGCCCGGCGAGGCGGAGAAGCTGATTGCCGCGCGTCCGGAGCTGATTTTTCATCTCGCCGCGGTCGTATCCGGCGAAGCCGAGGCGGATTTCGACAAGGGATACCGCGTCAACCTCGACGCAACCCGGGGACTGTTCGAGGCAATCAGGAAGGAAAACGCCGCAGCGCGCGGCGCGTACCGGCCGCGCGTGGTCTTCACGTCGTCGATCGCGGTCTTCGGCGCGCCGTTCCCCGACGCCATCGACGACGAGTTCCTCAACGCTCCGCTCACGAGCTACGGCACGCAGAAGGCGATCGGCGAGCTGCTGCTCTCGGACTACAGCCGCCGCGGGTTCTTCGATGGTATCGGCATCCGGCTGCCGACCATCTGCGTGCGCCCCGGCAAACCGAACAAGGCGGCGTCGGGCTTTTTCTCCGGCATCATCCGCGAGCCCCTCGCCGGCCAGGAGGCGGTGCTGCCGGTGTCGGAAAGCGTGCGTCACTGGTTCGCCTCGCCGCGCGCCGCGGTCGGCTTTCTCATGCACGCCGCCCAACTGGATACTGCAAAGCTGGAAAACCGGAGAAATCTGAGCATGCCGGGCGTGTGCGCCACCGTCGGCGACGAAATCGAAGCGCTGCGCCAGGTCGCCGGCGATCAGGCGGCGAAGCTCATCCGCCGCGAGCCCGACCCGACCATCGAGCGCATCGTGAGCGGCTGGCCGCAGAATTTCGACGCCGGCCGGGCGCTCGCGCTCGGCTTTCGCGCCGACACGAGCTTCGAGGAAATCATTCGCATTCACCTGCAGGACGAGCTGCAAAAAAGCGCTCCACCGCCGAAAGCTCGCGCGTAAGCGCCATCGGCGGCAGGCTCTGCAGGATGCGCCTGCCGTAGGGCTTGGTCACGAGGCGCGGATCGCACAGCATCAGCACGCCGCGGTCGGCCTCGTCGCGGATGAGGCGTCCGGCGCCCTGCTTGAGCTGCAGCACCGCCTGCGGAAGCTGCAGCTCGTTGAACGGGTTGCCGCCCCCGCCGCGCACGCCCTCGATGCGCGCGGCGAGCACCGGGTCGTCGGGCGGCGCAAACGGCAGCTTGTCGATCACCACGAGCGACAGCGCATCGCCGCGCACGTCTACGCCTTCCCAGAACGACTGGCTGCCGAGGAGCACCGCGTTGCCCAGCGCGCGAAAGCGCGACAGGAGCTGGCTGCGCGAGCCGGTGCCCTGAACCAGCAGCGGATAATCGATTTTTCCGTCAAGAATCTGATGGGCGCGGCGCAGCGCCCGCAGGGTCGTGAAGAGGAGAAACGCGCGCCCTTCGCTCGCTCTGAGCACCGGCAACGCCGCCTCGATCACCGCCTCGGTGAAGCCCGCCTCGCCCGGCTCGGGCAGCGCCTTCGGCACGTACAGCAGCGCCTGGCGGGGAAAATCGAACGGGCTCGCCCAGCGCCGGGTGGCGGCGTCCGGCACGCCGAGCTCGCGCGTGAAGTGCCCGAAGTCCTCGCCTACGGCGAGCGTCGCCGAGGTGAAGATCCAGGCGCGGGGGTGGTCGGTCATTTGGCGGCGGAACAGCTCCGCCGACGAGAGCGGCGTCACATGGAGCTGCAGCGCGTGGCTGAAGACCTCGACCCAGCGCACCTCCGCGGACACCTCGGTCTCGCGCAATCTCACGAGCAGGCGACGCGCCGCGCTCGCGCGGCGCGCGCAGGCGTCGAGCCCTTCGGCGCGACCTTCCTGCGCCGCGAGCGCCTGCTCCAGCACCTGGAGCGCTGAATTCAGCTTCGCCAGGGCATCGTTGAATCCCTGCAGCCGGAGCGCCTGGCTCCAGGCGAGGCGCGCGCCGGCCTCGCCGAACACCAGCCTCAGGTCGCGGGCCGACTTCTCGAGGCGCGCGGCGACCCGGTCGAGCTCGGGAGCAGCGCCGCCGGCCGTGCGCAGCTCCACGCGCACGTCGCGCGCGAGCTCGACGAGCTGCGCGCTCGAGAGCGCTTCGCCGAAGAACATGCGCGCGGTTTCGGGAAGCTGATGCGCTTCGTCGAAGATCACGGTGTTGCACGCGGGCAGGAGCTCCGAAATCCCCTCCTCGCGCAGTACGAGGTCGGCGAAGAACAGATGATGGTTCACGACGACGACGTCGGCCGCGAGCGCGTTCTTGCGGGCGCGCATGACGAAACAGTCCTTGTAGTCCGGGCAGGCCTGGCCGAGACAGTTCTCGCGCGTCGAGGTGGCGTGCGCCCACGCCGGCGCGTCCTCGGGCACGTCGGCGAGATCGGCACGGTCGCCGGTCGTCGTCAGCGCGGCAAAGCGTTCGATCCTGCGGATCTGAGCCGGTTCGTCGCGCGTGGCGAAGCGGCCCTCGCGTGCGGCGCGCCGCAGGCGGTAGAGGCACACGTAGTTGGCGCGCCCCTTGAGCAGCGCGATGGTCGCGCCCGAGGCGAGCGCCGCGCGCACCGCCGGCAGGTCCCGGTCGAAGAGCTGGTCCTGCAGCGTCTTGGTTCCGGTCGAAACGATGACCTTGCCGCCGGCAAGCAGGGCCGGCACGAGGTAGGCGAAGGTCTTGCCGGTGCCGGTGCCGGCCTCCGCCACCAGGACGGCCGTGTTCTCGATCGCTTCGCCGATCGCCTCGGACATTTCGAGCTGCCCGGCCCGCAGCCTGAAGCCCGGGACGTGCTCGGCAAACGGCCCATCGGCGGCGAAGGTGCGCTCGAGAACCTGCTTCAAGGCTTGAGCTCGTCCACTTTGAGCCAGATCTGGGCCGATCGCGCGCTGCGGGTGCTTTGCGCCGAGAGAATCGCGCTCTCGTCGCGGGAAGCGGCCTCGAGGGCGCCGCCGACCTCGAGCCATTCACCGAGGCGGCCGCTGACCGTGGTGGACAGGGCCTGCTGGCGCGCGAGCGTGTCGCGGCGCTGGGCGATCTCCACCGACACGCCGCCTCCCGCAAGGCGGGGGACCGCCTCGAAGCCGGTGGAGGTTTCGCGGAAGCCGCTACCGTCGTAGACCGGGGTGCTTCTGCCGGTCGAGATGAACGCGCGCCCACCTTCGAGCACCTGCAAGCGCTGGTCGACCCGCTCGGTCGCCGCGCTCTGGCGGTCCTGCACCCGCACCTCGACGCTCGAGCCGCGGCTCGTGACCCGTCCGCTGGTCTCGACGCCTTGCGCCGCGCGCTCGAGCGCGTCGTCGAAGCGCACCGAGATCTGCAGCCGGCGAAGCGGCCGGTCGAGCTCGTCGAGTGCGCGCCTCAGCTCGGCAAGATTGGCCGGGCTCGTGCGCACGATGAGCTGCGTGCCCTGCCCGGTGAGCGTCGCGCCCGGCTGCATCAGCGGGCGCAGCGCCGGAAGCACCTGGTGGGCAGTGCGGTGTCGGAGCGGAATGATTTCGAGCGAGCCCTGCGCCGCCGTCTCACCGGCAACGACGACTGCTATGAACAAGGAAATCGAGGAGAGCGCGCGGCTAAAGCCCATTTCATCCACCGAAACGCGTCAGACCGCAGGTCGTGGACCGCAGCCACGGACATTATGAGGGGACAGACTTGATTTGCCTCAAAGATGATAACGGTTCTCATTGACACCATCGATGAGAGTCACTATCGTCTGGCTCCCCAAACGGCCAAACCAAGACCCGGTCATGTCCAGTGCTCTGAAAAAACTTTCGATCGCGCTCTCGGCCCTCGCCCTGACCGGCGCCGCGCTCGCCCAGGAAAAGGTCGTCAACATCTATTCCTCGCGCCATTACCAGACCGACGAGGCGCTCTACAACGGATTCACGAAGGCAACCGGAATCAAGATCAATCGCATCGAGGCCGGCGAGGACGCCCTCATCGAGCGCATCCGCAACGAAGGCGCGCGCAGCCCGGCGGACGTGATGATTACGGTCGACGCCGGGCGCCTGTGGCGGGCGGAGCAGCTCGGCCTCTTCCAGCCGGTGAAGTCGCAGGTGCTCGAGTCGCGCATCCCCGAGAACCTGCGCGAGCCCGGCGGCCACTGGTTCGGGTTTTCACAGCGCGCGCGAGTAATCGCTTACAACAAGAGCAAGGTAAAACCGGCCGACATCCAGACCTACGAGGAGCTCGCCGAAGCGAGGTGGAAGGGGCGTATCTGCATGCGTTCGGCCACCAACATCTACAACCTCTCGCTGATGGGCGCCCTCATCGACCATCTCGGCGAGCAGAAAGCCGAGGCGTGGGCGAAGGCGGTGCGCGCGAATCTGGCGCAGGACCCCAAGGGCGGCGACAGCGACCAGCTCAAGGCGGTGGCCGCCGGACAATGCGACGTCACGATCTCCAACCAGTACTACTACGCCCGCCTGGTGCGCTCCGACAACGCCGACGAGCGCCAGGCGGCCGAGCGCCTCGGCATCGTCATGCCGAACCAGAAGACCTGGGGTACCCACGTCAACATCTCCGGCGGCGGCGTGCTCAAGAACGCTCCCAACCGCGAGGCGGCGGTGAAGTTCCTGGCGTACCTCGCGAGCGACGAGGCGCAGCGCTACTTCGCCGACGGCAACAACGAGTGGCCGGTCGTGGCGAGCGTGAAGCTCGACAACCCGGTGCTGAATGCACTCGGCGACTTCAAGCGCGACCGGTTGAACGTGGCGATGCTTGGACGGAACCAGCCGAACTCCCAGAAGATCTACGACCGCGTCGCCTGGAAGTAGCGTTTCGCAACGTAGATCACCGGCAAGAGCCCGATCGCCACGATCACCAGCGAGGGCACCGCGGCTTCGGCCAGACGCTCGTCCTTGGCGAGGTTGTAGGCCTCGATCGCCAGCGTGTCGAAGTTGAACGGGCGCAGCGCGAAGGTCGCGGGCAGCTCCTTCAGGACGTCGACAAAGACGAGCAGCGCCGCAGTGGCGAGGCTGCCGGCGAGGAGCGGCACGTGAACCCGGGCGAGCGCACCCGCCGCGCTCGCGCCGAGCGAGCGCGCGGCATGCTCCATGCTCGGCGTAACCTTGGCGAGGCCGGCCTCGGTCGTCTGCAGGGCCACCGCCAGCAGCCGCACGAGGTAGGCGTACACCAAGGCCACCACGGTGCCCGTGAGGAGGAGCCCGGTCTTGATTCCGAACAGGGCTTCGATCGCGTCCGCCGCCGCGTTGTCCAGCTTTCCGAGCGGCACCAGCACGCCCACCGCGATCACGGCGCCCGGAACGGCGTAGCCGAGGCTCGCGGCGCGGTTCGCCGCGCCGACCCAGCGGCTGCGGGTGAGCCGCGCTGCGTACGCCATGACGATGGCGAGAACCACGGCGACGACCGCGGTCAGGCCCGCCACCGAGAAGCTGTTGCCGGCGAGCGCGAGGAAGCGCGCGCCGAAATAGGCGGCCTTTTCGCCCCACGCAAGCGTCACGAGAAGGATCCCGGGAAGGGCGAAGCCGAAGGCGACCGGCGCGGCGCACGCGGCGAATGCGAGCAGCCCTGGGGCACGGGAAAGGCGCTGCGCCGGCACCGGCTTGCGCGGCGCGACGCTGTGGTAGGCGGCGCGGCCGCGGCTCGAGCGCTCGAGCGCGAGCAGCAGCACCACGAACCCGAGCAGGCAGCTCGAGAGCTGCGCCGCGGCGACCACGTCGCCCATCGAGAACCAGGCCTTGAAGATACCGATGGTGAATACCTCGACCGCGAAGTAGGAGACCGTGCCGAAGTCGGCCAGCGTTTCCATCAGCGCGAGCGACGCGCCTGCGGCGATCGCCGGCCGCGCGAGCGGCACCGCCACGCGCCAGAACGCGCCCCATGGGCCGTGACCGGCGAGCCGCGCCGCCTCGATCGCGCTGCGCGGCATGTCGTGAAAAGCGGTGCGCGCGATGAGATAGACGTAGGGATAGAGCGCGAACGACAGCATCGCCGCGGCGCCCGCGAGCGAGCGGATCTCGGGAAACCAGTACTCGCGCGCTCCCCAGCCGGTCAGGCTGCGCAGCGCCGTTTGCACCGGCCCGCTGAACTGGAGCCAGTCGGTGTACGCGTACGCCATCACGTAGGCCGGCATGGCGAGCGGCAGCATCAGCGCCCACTCGAGGACATCGCGCCCCGGAAAGCGATACGCCGTGACCAGCCAGGCGCTCAGCACGCCCATGGAGATGACGCCCCACGCCACCGCCACCAGCAGGAGCAGCGTATTCCATGTATAGGCAGGCAACCCGGTCGCGGCGAGATGCGACCAGGTTTCGCCGCCGCCGCGAAACACGTTTGCGACGACGAAGAGCACCGGAGCGGCGAGCAACGCGCCGACCGCCAATGCCGTTCCACCGAGGAGTCCGAGCGGCTTCAAGTTCGTTCCCGACGTCTTGGACTGAATAGTATTCGCCGATGCTGCTCGAAGTCTCGGATCTGAGCCACGCCTACGGCGATCAGGCCGTGGTGCGCGGCCTTTCGTTCACGCTGCCGCGCGGGGCCATCGGCTGCCTGCTGGGCCCGAGCGGCTGCGGCAAGACCACGGTCCTGCGCTGCATCGCCGGCTTCGAGGCGGTGCAGGAAGGCGAGATCCGGCTCGCCGGCAAGGTCGTGTCGCGGCCCGGCGCCGCGCTGCCGCCCGAAAAGCGGCGCATCGGGATGGTGTTCCAGGACTATGCGCTCTTCCCCCACTTACGCATCGCCGACAACATCGCCTTCGGACTGGCGCGCTTAGGCGCGGCGGACCGCGCCGAGCGGCTGCGCGAGCTCGCGGAGCTGGTGCGCCTCGCCGACGTGCTGCAGAAATATCCGCACGAGATCTCGGGCGGCCAGCAGCAGCGCGTCGCGCTCGCGCGCGCGCTGGCGCCGCGGCCCGAGCTGCTGCTCCTCGACGAGCCGTTCTCGAACCTGGACACCGACCTGCGCGAGCGCTTGTCGCTCGAGGTGCGCGAGATCATCCGCGCGAGCGGCGCCACGGCGATCCTGGTGACCCACGACCAGCACGAGGCCTTCGCGATGGCCGACGAGATCGGCGTGCTGCATGCCGGGCGCATCCAGCAATGGGACGTCGCCTATAACCTGTACCACCGCCCTGCCAACCGCTTCGTCGCCGACTTCGTCGGCGAAGGCGTGTTCCTGCCGGCGAAGGCGCTGAGCCCGAACCAGCTCGAGATCGAGCTCGGCGTGCTGCACGCGGATTCGGGCGGACGGCGCGACCTCGAAGTGCTGTTGCGCCCCGACGACGTGGTGCACGACGACGCCGCGCCGACGCAGGCCGAGGTCGTGCACAAGGCGTTCCGCGGCGCGGAGATCCTGTACACGCTGCGCCTGGCGAGCGGCCGGCGGGTGCTGGCGCTCGTTCCGAGCCACCACAACCACGCGCTCGGCGAGCGCATCGGCATCCGCCTCGACGTCGACCACGTCGTGGCGTTTCAACCTGAGGTCAGTCCGTGAGGTAGTAGTCCACCGCGACGTCGACGGCGAACTGCTTGCCGCGCAGGACCGGCGGAACCGGCACGTCGGCCGCGGCGCTCCTGAACATCTCCTGCGCCTGCCGATCGAGCACCTCGTGTCCCGAAGTCTTCATGACGGTGAGCGAGGTGAGCTGACCGCTCGGGCCGACCACCACCCGCAGCGCGACGACGCCTTTCCAATTGTTGTCGGTCGCCATGCGCGGATAACGCTTGTACTTGGCCGCGACGAGCTTGAGCTCGAGCCGATAGCGCTCCAGCGAACCGGGGTCGACTGCCGTATCCCCCGGCGGCGCGCCCGCGATCGCAGCAGCAGGCGCGGCGGTGGACGCTGCGGGCTCGGCGCCTCGCGCCTCCGACTGCGGCATGGGCGGCTGCGGTGAGATCGACTCCACCGGCGTTTCGGCGACGGCGGCCTCCGGTGCGGCGGGTTCGGTAATGGGCGTCGGCGTCGGCGTCGGCGCCGGCCGGGTGAGCCGCTTTGGCGCCGCAGATTTGGCGCTCGGTGGCGATTTCGCAGGCACTGGGGGCGACGGCGAATCGGCTATGGGCGCCGCGGGTGGCGATTCCACCAGGCGCGCCAGGATCGAAGGCATCTGCGATTCCCCCGGACGCGGGCGATCGCGCTGCGCGATCCCGAAGAGCAGCACGCCATGCAGCACGATCGATGCCGCGATGGCGTAGTTGAGTGCGCGGTTTTCCTCGCTGTACATGACCGGCCGGATGCAGCGGCTCAATATAGCACCTGGGTTCCGTGCAGGGCGCGCCAGACCTTCTCCGGCGTGAGCGGCATCTCGAGGTGCAGCACGCCGCGCTCATGCAGCGCGTCCAGCACTGCATGCACCACGGCAGGCGCCGCGCCGATCGTGCCGAGCTCGCCGCAGCCCTTGACCCCCAAAAGGTTGGTTTGGCACGGAACGCTCTCGTCGAACGTCGCGTGAAGCGGCGGGAACTGGTCCGCCCGCGGCACGCAGTAGTCCATGAGCGAGCCCGACAGGAGCTGTCCGCTGTCCGGGTCGTAGATTGCCCTCTCGAAGAGCGCCTGCCCCGCGCCCTGCGCGATACCGCCGTGCACCTGCCCCTCGACGATCGGACGGTTGATGATACGGCCGATATCGTCGCAGCTCGTGATG
>JBJMWH010000534.1:0-4853 GCA_045810245.1 Burkholderiales bacterium
CCCATGCGGCTGCCGCCGTCGGCGGTGACCATGAGCGCCGGTCTTGCGTCGTCGATGCGCGCGGCGAGGCTTGAGGCGGCGAAGCCTCCGAAGACCACCGAGTGGATCGCCCCAAGGCGGGCGCACGCGAGCATGGCGAACGCCGCCTCGGGGATCATCGGCATGTAGATGATGACCCGGTCGCCGTGCTTCACTCCGAGCTCGCGCATCATCGCGGCGACGCGGTTCACCTCGTCGAAGAGCTGGCGGTAGGTATACGAGCGGGTCTGGTCGACCTCGGTCGAGATCCAGATCAGCGCTTTCTGGTCGCCGCGCGCCGCGAGATGGCGGTCGATCGCGTTGTGGCAGAGGTTGGTCCTGCCGCCGACGAACCAGCGTGCGAACGGTGGCCTCGAGTAGTCGAGCACCTCGTCGAAGGGCCGCTGCCAGTGGACCAGCCGTGCTTCCTCGGCCCAGAAGCCCGCGCGCTCGGCAAGCGAGCGGCGCTGAAAATCCCGGTAATTGGCCATGCGGTAACCCCTCAGGTTGCCGCTATGGTAACCAACGCCGGCTGGCTGCAGGGTCCGGCGCTTTTGATCTAGATCGAAACTTTGGCGATTTCGCGCGCCGCCAGCACCGTCACGACCTTGTCGAGGAAGCCCCTCAGAACGGCTTCGCTTGCGTCATCGAGGTGCTTCGGATCGGCCTTTTGCAGCATCTCGAGCGCGCGGCCGACATCGTCCTGCGGCAACGCCGCCGGTGCGACCGTCGGCGCAGCCGAGACAGTGGCCGCGGGAGCGGCGGCAGGCGGCGTCGACGCGGCCGCCTCGGGTTCGCCCACAATCGGGTCCGCGGGTCGGCTGCCCGCGGCCTGCACGCGCTGCAGCGCGAGCTTCATCAGATCCTCGACCGACGCCGTGGCCGCGGCGAGCGACGCGAGGCCGAAGCTGCTGCGGATCTTGAGCGCGCGGCTGTTGTGGCGCACCTGCGCGCTCTCGAGCTGCGAGTGCAGGCGGCGTGCAAAGCCCGTTATCTGCGCCGCGCCGGCGCCGGCCGAGACCACCATGAACGTCGCCTCGGCGACCCTTCCGAACGAGTCCTCGGTGCGCAACATGCCCTGGATCATCTTGGCGATGCGCGCGAGCACCTGGTCCGAGACCTCCTTGCCGGCATCCCGCGCCGCTTCCGCGTAGCTGTCGACGCGAAAGGCCATGATGGACAGCTGTCCGCCGTGGCGCCGGGCATGGGAGAACTGCCTGCGTGCCTCGCCGAGCAGGTTCGCCGAGGTGAGGGTACCTGTCAGGGGATCGTGGGCCGCCGCAGCTGGCTGCTGCGCGGCCGCCTGGATCGTCGCGATCTCCTGCGTCGCCGTCGACTGCGCCGGAGCGAGCTGCGGCGCAGCGGGCTCGGCACGCGGATTCGGCTTCACCGAGCGCAGCATTTCCTCGATGCGAGCCAGGACATCGGGCGCCTCGGCCGACTTGGAAATGAAATCATTGGCCCCCGCCTGGCGGGCGCGGCTGTTGGCGCCCTGGTCCTGGCTGCCCGAGATCACGATTACGGGCAGCTTGCGGATCCGCTCGTCCTTGGCGCCGCGAACCAGGCGCAACAGGCCGAAGCCGTCGAGCTTCGGCATGTCGAGGTCCGAGAACACCATCACGATCGAGCCGTCCTCCTGGATCGTCTTCCAGGCGGCCTCGCCATCGACGGCCTCCAGGACCACGAAGCTCGATCTCAGAATGCGGTTGAACGTGGTGCGGACGAACTTCGAGTCGTCCACGATGAGTACCCGCTTCTCCGCGGTGTCCGTCACGTTCCCCATTGGCTCGTTCCGCGTCCCCAGCGCGCCACCAGGCCGGTGGCCATGGCTTGAATTATCCGCCGGCCGACCGCCGGAGCGGTCGTCATGAAGTTCTAAATCTCGTTAAACTTCGTGCACTTAGGTCCGCAAACGCGGACCTTTGTCACATACCCGAGCCTGCTATTCGCTGAGATCGACCACGATCCGGCCGATGACCTTCGCGTTGATGAAGTCGTCGAACACCGTGGGCAGCTCGGCGAAGGGAATGGTCCGCGCCATCTCCTTGAGGAGCGGCGGCTTCATGTCGCCGGCGAGCCGGCGCCACACGCTCGCGCGCACTTCGGGCGGTACGCTTTCTCCGGAATTGATGCCGAGGAGGCTCACGCCGCGCAGGATGAACGGCATCACCCAGGTGTGAACTTCCGCGCTTTGCGCGAGGCCGATCGAGGCGATGGTGCCGTTGTCCTTCATGGTGCTCGCGATCCACGACAGGACCGGCCCGCCGAGATTGTCCACCGCACCGGCCCACGTGGCCTTGTCGAGCGGCTTGATCTTCTCGAGGTTG
Source organism: Burkholderiales bacterium (assembly GCA_045810245.1). Classification (GTDB taxonomy): domain Bacteria; phylum Pseudomonadota; class Gammaproteobacteria; order Burkholderiales; family SG8-39; genus SCGC-AG-212-J23. The sequence goes on from JBJMWH010000534.1 coordinate 2,346, forward strand.
AGCGAGTGCCGCAGAAGGATTTCCTTTGCGCCGTGCTTCTTCAGCCGGTCGGCTTCGCTCTCCTTGCCCGTGAGCGCGACCACGTGGTAACCGAGCCTGGAGAGGGCCGCGACCGCGATCGAGCCGACCCCTCCGGTGGCGCCGCTTACGACCACCGGCCCGTTGGCCGGCCTGAGGCGGTTCTCCTCCATGCGCACGATGCCGATGCCCGCGGTGAAGCCGGCGGTGCCGAACGCCATCGCGTCCCACAACGACATGCCCTGCGGCAGCGCGACCAGCCAGTCGCCCGGCACGCGCGCGTACTGCGCGTAGCCGCCATGGTGCGAGACGCCCAGGTCGTAGCCGACGCCGAGCACGGCATCGCCCTTCGAAAATTTGGGATCGCTCGACGAGACCACCGTCCCCGAGAAATCGATCCCGCCGATGCACGAGGGCCGGCGCAGGATCCTTCCCTTGCCGGTGGCGGCGAGCGCGTCCTTGTAGTTGACATCCGAATACGCGACGCGCACCACGACGTTGCCGGGATCCAGATCGTCGAGGCTGCATTCGACGAACTCGGCGCGGATCTTTCTCTCCGGCGTTTCGGTCAGCTTGTAGGCCCTGAATTTCTCCATCGGCTTCTCCATGCGCTCGCTCCTCACTCCGCCTTGATGCCGGCTTGCTTGACCACGCGGGTCCATTTCGCGGTCTCGGCGCTCATGAACTGGTTGAATTCCGCCGCGCCCATGCGCAGCGGCTCGGCCCCCTCGAGCTCGAGGCGCTTGCGGGTGTCGGGCGAATCCAGGATCGCCGTGACCTCCTGCTGCAGCCGCTCGACCACCGGCGCAGGCGTGCCGACCGGGGCGACGATTCCCCACCAGTTGGTCGCTTCCGCGCCCGGCAACCCCGCTTCGGCAAACGTGGGTAAGTCAGGCAGCGCCACGAGGCGCTTCGCGCCGCCGACGCCGAGGGCCTTCAGCTTGCCCGAGCGCACGTGCGGCAGGTTCTGGATCACGCTGCCGACGTTCATCTGCACCTGGCCCGCGATGGTATCGGTGAGTGCCGGCCCGCCGCCCTTGTACTGGACGATGACGATGTCGATGCCTGCCTGGAGCCGGAAGAGCTCGGTGGCCAAGTGCTGGAAGCTTCCCGGCCCCGCCGCGCCCGCGTTGAGCTCGCCGGGCTTGCGCTTGGCGAGGGCCACGAGGTCCATGAGGGAATTCACCTGCATCGCGGCCGGCACCACGAGGAGGCTCGGGCCGGTCGCGATCGTGGCCACCGGTGTGAACCACTGCAGCGACTCGGCCGGCATGCGGCCGAGCGCGATGCTCACCGGGTAACCGACCGACACGAGGAGAAGCGTGTAGCCGTCCGCGCGCGACTTCGCGGTGGCGTTGATGCCGACGATGCCCCCGCCAGCACCGCTATTCTCGACGACCATCGTCTGGCCGAGCCGCTCGGTAAGCTGCGCGGCGATCACGCGCCCGACCACGTCGTTGCTGCCCCCGGGCGGAAACGGGATCACCAGCCGCACCGGCTTGGACGGGTACGGCTGCGCGGCTGCAAGGGTTGTTACCAGGCAACCTGCCAAAAAGGCCAATGCGATCTTCATCATGCTGGCTCCGGCTATATTCTTGCACTCATGCGATACGAGACCAACTTCCGTTCGATCCGGGACCAGGTAAGCGCCGAGGAATGGCAGGCGCGAGTGGACCTCGCGGCGTGCTATCGCCTTGTCGACTACTACGGGATGACCGATCTCACCTACAACCACATCACGGCGCGAGTTCCCGGACCGCAGCGCGAACAGCGGCATCATATCCTCATCAACCTGTACGGTCTCACGTACAAGGAAATCACCGCCTCGAATCTCGCCAAGATCGACCTCGATGGCGAGCTGATCTGGAAGCCCGACACCGATTACTACGTGAACCGCGCTGGCTACGTGATCCACGGCGCGATCCACCGCGCGCGCAGCGACGTGACGTGCGTTCTGCATACGCACACGCGCGCCGGGATGGCGGTGGCCGCGATGAAGTGCGGTCTGCTTCCCATCAGCCAGACTTCGATCCGCTTCGAGGGCCACATCGGCTACCACGACTACGAGGGTCCGGCGATCGAGCTCGCCGAGCGCGAGCGGCTGGTGAACAATCTCGGCGCCCACGACGCCATGATCCTGCGCAACCACGGCCTGCTCACCTGCGGCGCCACCATTCAGCAGGCCTTCAACACCATGTACCAGCTCGAGCTCGCCTGCCGCACCCAAGTCGACGCCATGGCCGCCCGCACCGAGCTCGTTCTACCTAGGACGGAAGTCCTCGAGAAGACTGCGCAGCTCTATCAGCCCGGCACCCGGCGCCCGTACGGGGTGCTGGAGTGGCCCGCAATGCTGCGGCTGCTGCAGGTCGAGCAAAAGCAGGCCGAGCAGCAAGGCGCGGCCTTTCCGCCTTACTGGAGCTGAGGCGCCTGAAGCCGGCGGCGCTCGCTCTGCAGGTATCGCACCGACTGCATCTCGTTAAGGCGGCTGAC
>JBJMWH010000535.1:0-5361 GCA_045810245.1 Burkholderiales bacterium
GTGCTCACCGAGGCGGGCGGCAGGTCCGCTCAGGCGGCCCTCCAGATGGTGAGCCGCAACGGCGTGGTAAGCGAAGCCGACCTGGTCGAATTTCGCGGGCAGGTCGAGACCCTCGCCGCCGCGCACGGCGGCCAGGTGTCGGCGCCACCGATGCGCGAGGCGCTCGCCGCGGCCCAGGCGCTCGACCGCGTCTGCGCCGACGTCGACGTGCAGATCGCGCTGCACGTCCTGGGTCCCGCCGACACCAGCATCCGGCACGAGGGGTTTTCCGTCGGTCAGCGCGCCGACGGCGTCACCCTGGTCCTCGACGTGCCGCGCACGCCGGATCTTTCGCGCACCTATGCCGCGATGGTCGCGGCCGCCCGGCGGCTGGGCGGGCGCGTCGTCGACGACAACGGCAACAGCCTCGACGAGCGCGCGCTCGCCGCGATCGGAGTTGAAGTGGAATCCTTGCGCGGCCGCCTTGCAGAGATCGGAATCGAGCCCGGGAGCCCGCTCGCGCTGCGCCTGTTCTCATGAGCGTGGCTTGTGAGGTCGAATGAGCGTGCCTCCTGAGGCGCGCTCACGCGTTCAGACGCTGCGCGCGGAGCTGGAACGGCACAACCGGCTCTATTACAGCGACGACAATCCCGAGATCTCGGACGAAGAATACGATCGTCTCTTCAAAGAGTTGCAGGAGCTTGAAGAGAAATTCCATGAGCTGCGCACGCCCGATTCGCCGACCCAGCGCGTGGGCGGCGCGCCGCGCGAGGAGCTGGTCGCGGTGCGCCACGCGGTGCCGATGCTCTCGATCCGCACCGAGACCGACACCGAGGACAGCGGCGCGGAGAAGTTCGACGCGCGCATCCGCCGCGAGCTCGGTCTCAAGGCCGAGGATCCGCCGGTCGAATACGCAGTCGAGCTGAAGTTCGACGGCGTCGCGATCAACCTGCGCTACGAGGACGGCGAGCTCGCCCTGGCCGCCACGCGGGGCGACGGCGAGACCGGGGAGGACGTCACGGCGAACGTGCGCACGATCCGCAGCATCCCCTATCGATTGCGCCAAAAAATTCCATTGCTGGAAGTCCGGGGAGAAATCTTCATGCACCGCACGGACTTCGACCGCCTGAACGAGCGTCAGCAAGCCGCCGGCGAGCGGCCCTACGTCAACCCGCGCAATGCCGCCGCCGGCGCGCTGCGCCAGCTCGACCCGCGGATCACCGCGCGCCGGCCGCTGCGGTTTTCTGCCCACGGCTTCGGCAAGCTCGACGGGATCTCGTTCGAAACTCAAGCCGGGTTCCTCTCGACGATCAAGGCGCTCGGCTTGCCGGTGCACGCCACTCACAAAATCGCCCGAGGGGCGCAAGAACTCATCGAGTACCACCGCGAGATCAGCGAGCGCCGCGAGGCTCTGCCCTTCGATATCGACGGCGTGGTGTACAAAGTGAACAGCCTCGAGCTGCAGCGCCAGCTCGGCTACGTCGCGCGCGAGCCGCGCTGGGCCGTCGCGCACAAATATCCGGCTCAGGAGCAGACCACCCAGGTTGTTCAAATTGAGATTCAAGTAGGAAGAACCGGGGTCCTGACACCGGTTGCCCGCCTCAAGCCGGTGTTCGTCGGCGGCGTCACCGTCACCAACGCGACGCTCCACAACGAGGACGAGCTGCGGCGCAAGGACGTCTGGGTCGGCGCCACGGTGGTCGTGCGCCGCGCCGGCGATGTGATTCCCGAGGTGGTGGGCGTGCGCGAGAAGGGGCCGCGCGCGCCCTCGAACCGCTTCGAGATGCCCAAGGCGTGTCCGGTCTGCGGCTCGCCGGTGGTGCGCGTTCCGGGCGAGGCCGCAACGCGCTGCACCGGCGGCCTCTACTGCAAGGCGCAGCGCAAGCAGACGCTGCTCCACTTCGCCGGCCGCCGGGCGATGGACATCGAGGGACTGGGCGAGAAGCTCGTCGACCAGCTGGTCGAGAAAAGCCTGGTGGCGAACCCGGCCGATCTGTACAAGCTGGACGCTGCCGCGCTCGAGTCGCTCGAGCGCATGGGCGAGAAGTCGGCGCAGAACCTCGTCGCCGAGATCGAGAAATCGCGCCGCACCGAGCTGCACCGCTTCATCTACGCGCTTGGCATCCCCGGCGTAGGCGAGGAGGTGGCGAAGATCCTGGCGCGCCACTTCGGCTCCGTGAAGGCGCTCGCGGAGGCCGATTGGCCTAAGCTCGCGGCAGACAAGGACGCGGCCCGCAAGGAAAATGCTCAGCGGAAGAAGCGCGGCGAGCGGACGCTCGAAGTGCCGCTCGAAGGCATCGGCCCTGAGCTTATGGACAGCATCCAGAAATTCCTGCGCGAGCCGCACAATCACGACGTGATCTCCCGCCTTGTCTCAAGTATCAAGGTCAAGGGGGGGCCACCGCGTCGTGCCGCCGAGGGCAAGACCTTCGTCCTCACCGGCAGCCTGGGCTCCATGACGCGCGACGAGGCGCAGGCCCGCCTCGAGGCGCTCGGGCACAAGATCGCCGGATCGGTGTCGACGAAGACGGATTACGTGGTGGCGGGTGCCGACGCCGGCTCCAAGCTCGACAAGGCCAAGGACCTCGGCGTTGCAGTCCTGGATGAAGCACAATTCGTGGAATTCCTGCGGAAGGGTTGATGCACACCAAGCTGAAGAAGGCGGTGTTCCCGGTGGCCGGCCTCGGCAGCCGCTTCCTGCCGGTGACCAAGGCGAGCCCGAAGGAGATGCTGCCGGTGGTCGACAAGCCGCTCATCCAGTACGCAGTGGAGGAGGCCGCGGCGGCCGGCATCACCGACATGATCTTCGTCACGGGCCGCAACAAGCGGGCGATCGAGGATCACTTCGACAAGGCCTACGAGATCGAAACCGAGCTCGAGAAGAAGAACAAGGATGGCCTGCTCAACATGGTGCGCTCGGTTCTGCCCGAAGGCGTGCGCTGTATCTACATCCGCCAGGCCGAGCCGCTCGGCCTGGGACACGCGGTGCTCTGCGCCCAGCCGGTGGTCGGTGACGACCCGTTCGCCGTCATCCTCGCCGACGACCTCATGGATTCGCAGCCCCCCGCGATCGCGCGCATGGCCGAGATCTTCGCACGCGAGCAGTGCTCGCTCCTCGGCGTCGAGGAGGTGCCGCGCGACCAGACCGCGAGCTACGGCATCGTCACCATCGACGAGATGCAGGGCGATACGGCCCGCATCCACAGCATCGTCGAGAAGCCCAAGCCGAAGGACGCGCCGTCCAACCTGGCGGTGATCGGGCGCTACGTCCTCAGTAACCGCATCTTCGAGATGCTCGCGCGGGTGACGCCGGGCGCCGGCGGCGAGATCCAGCTCACCGACGGCATCTCGGCGCTGCTCACGCAGGAGCGCGCGCTCGCGGTGCGCCTGCCGGGGCGGCGTTTCGACTGCGGCTCGAAGCTCGGCTACCTCCAGGCGACCGTCGAGTTCGGCGTGCGGCATTCGGAAATCGGTCCTGAATTCACGAAATATCTGAATAACCGATAAACTCCAGGAATGCCCGACCTGAAGCAGGCCTGGGCCTTCCTCGAGAACTCCGATGGCGTCGCCAGCGCTGGGGAAGTCCAGGCCGCCATCCGCCGCGTCGCCACCGAAATCGAGCGGCGCCTCTCGGGCGCGTACCCGATGGTGCTGGCCGTCATGGGCGGAGCGGTGGTGTTCGCCGGCCAGCTGCTGCCGCTTCTTCGCTTCCCGCTTGACTTCGATTACATCCATGCATCGCGTTACGGCGCGGCCACCCGCGGCGCCGGCGTCGACTGGAAGGTGTCGCCGCCTGGCCTGGTGGGCGGCCGTACGGTGCTCGTGCTCGACGACATCCTCGACCACGGCGAGACCATGAACGCCATCCGCAACCGCCTGCTCGAGCTCGGCGCGAAGGAGTTCTGCTGCGCCGTGCTGGTGGAGAAGACTCTCGGAATGAGAAAACCGATCGCCGCCGACTTCGTCGGCCTCACCATCCCCGACCGCTTCGTCTTCGGCTGCGGCATGGACGCGAAGGGATACTGGCGCAACCTGCCCGAGATCCGGGCCATGAAGGAATGACGATGGCGCTCGTCGCAATCATCGGCGGCAGCGGCCTGTCGCAGCTCGGGAACATGGAGGCGACCCAACGGCGCGTCGCGCGCACGCCCTACGGCGAGCCCTCCGGCGCGCTCACCTTCGGCCGCATCGCCGGCCGCGACGTCGTATTCCTCGCGCGGCACGGCTACGGCCACACCATTGCGCCGCACGAGGTGAACTACCGCGCCAACATCTGGGCGTTGAAGGACGCCGGCGCCGACTGCGTGGTGTCGGTGGCATCGGTCGGCGGCATCCGCGCCGACATCGCGCCCGGGATGCTCGTGCTTCCCGACCAGATCATCGACTACACCTGGGGACGCTCGTCGACCTACTTCGAGGGCGCCGGCGTGCCGGTCCACCACATCGACTTCACCGTGCCGTATTCGGCGCCGCTTCGCAAGCGCGTTCTGAAGGCCGCGGCGGCTTGCAAGGAAGACATCTTCGACGGCGGCGTCTACGCCGCCACGCAGGGGCCGCGCCTCGAGACCGCCGCCGAGATCACGCGCCTCGAGCGCGACGGCGCGCACATCGTCGGCATGACCGGCATGCCCGAGGCCGCGCTCGCGCGCGAGGTGAGCCTCGACTACGCGACGATCGCGGTCGTTGCCAACTGCGCCGCCGGCCGCGGCGACAGCGCCCGCGCCGTGCCGCTCGACAAGATCGGCGAAGTGCTCGACGTGGCCATGGGCCGCGTGCGGCGCATCCTGGAAAAGCTCTGCGAGCAAAAATGAGGAGCGCGCTTTGATTCGCGATGTGCTCCGCATGGGCGATCCGCTCCTCTGGCAGAAATCGCTTCCGGTCGAGAAGTTCGACACCCCGGAGCTCGCCGCGCTGCTCCAGGACATGCGCGACACCATGGCGCATCTGAACGGCGCCGGCCTCGCCGCGCCGCAGATCGGCGTCCTCCTGCGAGTCGTCATCTTCGGCGTCCATGCCAACCCTCGCTACCCCGATGTCGAGGAAGTCCCCGACACCGTTCTCATCAACCCGCTCATCACCCCGCTCGCCAACGACACCGAGGAGGGCTGGGAAGGCTGCCTCTCCGTTCCCGGCATGCGCGGCTGGGTCCCGCGCTACACCAAGCTCAAATACTCCGGCTACGACGAGCACGGCAAGCGCTTCGTGCGCGAGGTATCCGGCTTCCACGCCCGGGTCGTCCAGCACGAATGTGACCACCTCGACGGCGTGCTTTATCCCATGCGGATCCGCGACTTCACCAAGTTCGGCTTCAACGACGCACTTTTCCCCGGACAGGACCTGCCAGTCGAAGAGTAGAAACCGAGGTTGAGTCCCCGTGGGGAC
>JBJMWH010000536.1:0-6133 GCA_045810245.1 Burkholderiales bacterium
GGTGCGCGCCTGCCCGGCGCGCACGCCCGTGGTTGCGATCTCGTAGTCGTTGGACATAAAAAAACCCGATCCTCTCGGTTTAAGCGGACCGGGTTCTCCTGGAGAACTGCGCGGCACGCTTTAGCGGTATTTGTAACGCGCCCGCAAGCTGTGGCTCAAATCGGCGCGATGCGAAAGTATATCAGGCTGCCAAATTCAAATCGAGCTGGGCATTTTCGTCGTCCGACGAATCGCGTCTGGCATCGCGCTGGATCTCGATGTCGCGCAGGTAGTCGCTGGTCACGTCCCCGGTGACGTAGATCCCGTCGAAGCACGACGTCTCGAAGCTCGCCAGCCGCGGATTGAGCTGGCGCACCGCGTCCTTCAGCTCCTCCAGGTCCTGATAGACGAGGGCATCGGCGCCGATCTCGCGCGCGACCTCCTCCTCGCTCCTTTCGGCGGCGATCAGCTCGGCGCGCGTGGGCATGTCGATGCCGTACACGTTGGGGTAGCGCACCGGCGGCGCGGCCGAGGCGAAGAACACCTTGCGCGCGCCCGAGTCGCGCGCCATCTGCACGATCTCGCGGCTGGTGGTGCCGCGCACGATGGAATCGTCGACCAGCATGACGTTCTTGCCGGCGAACTCCATCGACATGGGATTCAACTTCTGCCGCACCGAGCGCGCGCGCACCGCCTGCCCCGGCATGATGAAGGTGCGCCCGATGTAGCGGTTCTTGACGAAGCCCTCGCGGTAGGCCACGCCGAGCCCGGCCGCGAGCTGCAGCGCCGCCGGCCGGCCCGAGTCCGGGATCGGCATCACCACGTCGATGTCGAGGCCGCGGTGGCTGCGCTTGATCTTCTCGGCGAGCTTGCGGCCCATGTTGAGCCGCGTCTCGTACACCGAAGCGCCGTCGATGATCGAATCGGGCCGCGCGAGGTACACGTACTCGAAGATGCAGGGATTCAGGCTCGCGTGCGGCGCGCACTGCTGCGTGTGGAGGCGTCCTTGATGGTCGAGGAACACGGCTTCGCCGGGTCCCACGTCGCGCAACACGCGGAACCCGTTCGCATCGATGGCGACCGACTCCGAGGCCACCATGTACTCGATTCCTTTCGGCGTCTCGTTGTAGCCGATGATCGCCGGGCGGATGCCGAACGGATCGCGGAACGCGAGCACGCCGTATCCCGCGATCATCGCCACCACGGCGTACGCGCCCTTCAGGCGACGGTGCGTGGCGGCGACCGCGGCGAAGATCGTCTGGGGATCGAGGTGCAGCCTCACCGAGGCCTTCTCCAGCTCGTGCGCCAGCACGTTCACCAGCACCTCGGAGTCGGAGCCGGTGTTGATATGGCGCAGGTCGGTACGGAACATCTCCTCCTTCAGCTGCGTCGAGTTGGTGAGGTTGCCGTTGTGGCCCAGCACGATGCCGAAGGGAGAATTGACGTAGAACGGCTGCGCCTCCGCGGAGCTGAACGCCGAGCCCGCGGTCGGATAGCGCACGTGCGCGATGCCCATGTTGCCCGGCAGCGAGCGCATGTTGCGCGTGCGGAACACGTCGCGCACCATGCCCGGCGCCTTGTACATGTGGAACGAGCTGTGCTCGGCCGTGACGATGCCCGCCGCATCCTGGCCGCGATGCTGGAGGAGGAGCAGTCCGTCGTAGAGAATCTGATTGACGGCGGAGCCGGCTACGATTCCCAGAATGCCGCACATCGGAAATTTCCCGGTGTGTTAACAGTCAATGATATCGCAAGCGACCGAACAGTGCCGGCGGCAGCCACGGCTCGAGCTGGGCCACGGCGCGCCCGAGCATCGGCCCGCTATAGGACTGTTTCCACATGGGGTTCTGCGGCAGCGAAGTCAAGCCCGCGCCGATGGCGAAGGCGAGCGCGATCAGGAGCCCGCGGGCCACGCCGAAGAGACCGCCGAGGGTTCGGTCCAGGCCGGCGAGGCCGCTCGCCTTGAGCGCCTTGGAAACCATCACGGCGACGAGCGTCGCGAGCGTGAGCGTCACGACGAAGATCGCGACGAACGCGACGATCACGCGCAGATCCGGGTTGGAGATCGAACCCGGCAGGGCATTGGCGAGCGGCTCGGCGAGCCAGTTCGCGACGAGAACGGCGCCCACCCATCCCGCGAGCGAGATGACCTCGCGCACCAGCCCGCGCCAGGCGCCCCAGGCGGTCGACAGCACCAGGACGCCGATGACCGCGTAATCGAGCGCCGTCACTTGGCCGTGACCGCGCCGGGCTCGAGTCCCAGGCCTTTCAGCTTCGTCGCAGCCTCCTCGGCGGCTTCGCGGGTGGGAAACGGCCCCGCGCGCACTCGGGTCAGGTTGCCGGCAACGGCCTCGGTGTAGTGCGGAATCTTCGCCGCGGCGAGCTTGGCGCTGACGTTTTCCGGGTTCGCGAACGCCCCGATCGGAACGACGTACTCTTCTTTCTTCTGCGGGGGCGGCTTGGGCTTGAACGGCGCGTCGTCCTCGCCCGGGATGCGCACGCTGACCGGCGGCGCGACCGGGCGCGGCTCCGGATCGAACACCATCGGAAGGACGATCACCGCGAGCAGCACGAGCGCCACGGCGCCCACCAGCCGCCTGCGGCCACGACGCTTGAGGGTGTCTACGTCTTGTTGTTGTTGAGCCATGCCATCACTTCGGCCACGGTGAGAAACGAGCCGAATACGACGATCTTATCACCGTCGCCGGCCAGCCCTTTCGCCGCCACGAAGGCTGCCGCAGGCGAATCGAACAGCCGTTTTTTTTCAGCGGGAAGATGCGCCGCGAGGTCGGAGGCGAGCGCACCGCGCGGTCCGGGCAGCGACGCGAGATGCCAGCGCGACACGCGCGGGGCGAGCTCGCGCAGCACCGCGCCGATGTCCTTGTCGCGCAGCATGCCGCACACGGCGATCGTCTCGGGCGCAAAACCCGCATCGAAGAGGTTCTGCGCCAGCACTTTGGCCGCCTGCGCGTTGTGCGCCACGTCGAGGATGACCTGGGGGCGGCCCGCCAGCACCTGGAAGCGCCCGGGAATCTCGACCTCGGCGAGGCCGCGGCGCACGTCCTGCATCGCGACCGGAAGCTCGAGCGTGCCGAGGGCGCAGATCGCCGCCGCCGCGTTCGCGAGCTGGATCCTGCCGCGCAGCGCGGGATAGGCGAGCCCGCCGCGGCGCGCGCCCGGACCCCAGTAGGTCCATTGCCCCGGCTGCACTTCGTAGCCAAAGTCCTTTCCGAGACGCAGCTGGTCGCCTGCGGCGTCCAGAACGGAGCGGGGCGGATCGGGCTCGGCGATGACCGCCGGCCGTCCGGGCCGGAAGATGCCGGCTTTTTCGCGGCCGATTTCCTCGCGCGTCGCGCCGAGATAGTCGACGTGGTCGATGCCGACGCTCGTCAGCACGGCGCAGTCGGGATCGACGATGTTCACCGCGTCGAGCCGGCCGCCGAGCCCGACTTCCAGGATCGCCGCTTCGATCCGCGCCCTTGAAAAGAGCCACAGGGCCGCGAGCGTGCCGAACTCGAAATACGTGAGGGGCACCTCGAGCCTCGCCTGCTCTACCGCCGAGAAGGACTCGGCCAGTGCTTCATCCGAAGCCTCGACGCCGGCCACGCGCACGCGCTCGTTGTAGCGCAGGAGGTGCGGCGAGGTGTAGAGCCCGGTGCGGTAGCCGGCGGCGCGCAGGATGGACTCGAGCATCGCGCAGGTCGAGCCCTTGCCGTTGGTGCCGGCGACCGTAATGACCGGGCACCCGATTTGAATTTTCAGATCGGCAAAAACTCGCGCCACGCGCTCCAGGCCGAGCGCGATCGTCTTCGGATGCTGGCGCTCGATATACGCCAGCCATTCGCCGAGCGGCTTCAAGCCAGGCTCTCCTCGTAGATGCGCCGCACCGTGTCGATGGTATCGGCTTCTTCCGGGCGCTTGTCCGGCCGATAACCTTTCACCCGCGCGAAGCGCAGGGCGAGCCCGCCCGGATAGTGCGGGCTTTCCTGAAGGTCGTTGAAGGCGATCTCGACCACGAGCTCGGGCCGCACACGCACGGTCCACTCGTCGCCTTGCCCAGGCGGTTCAACGCGGCGGGCGAGGAATTCCTGCGTCTGCCACTCGAGCATCTCGTCGGTCAAACCCTTGAACGTCTTGCCGAGCATCACGAAGCCGCCGTGCGCCGGATCGCGCGCGCCCAGGTGCAGGTTGGAGAGCCATCCCTTGCGCCGCCCATGGCCCCATTCCGCCGCCAGCACCACGAGATCGAGGGTGCGGGCGCGCTTGACCTTGAGCCAGCCCGCGCCGCGCCGTCCCGACTCGTACGGCGCGTCCATGGCCTTGGCCATGATGCCCTCATGCCCGCGCGCGAGCGCGGCGTCGTAGAACGCCCTCGCCTTGCCGGCATCGTCGGTGATGAGGGAGGGCGCCACGGCATTCGCCGGCAGGACCGACCGCAGCAGGTCGTGCCGCTCGGCGGCTCCGCGCCCGACGAGCGGGTCGCCGTCGCGGTAGAGGCAATCGAAGAAAAACACCGAGAGCGGCAACTCGCCGCGCAGCGCCTCGACGTCGAGCTTGCGGCCGAAGCGGCGCATGGTGAGCTGGAAGGGATGCGGCCGCCCGTCCGGCCGCAGCGCGATGGCCTCGCCGTCGAGAATAATCGAATCGATCTTGATTTGTCTGACCAAAGAAAAAATCTCGGGAACCGCCGCAGTCACATCGTTGAGGCTGCGCGTGTAGACGCGCACCTCGTCGCCCGACTTGTGCACCTGGACGCGGGCACCGTCGAGCTTCCACTCGAGGATCGCGGTGCCGAGCTGCTCGAGCGCGGCCGCGACGTCCTCGGCCGGCTGCGCCAGCATCGGCAGCACCGGCCGCATCGGCCGGATCGAGAACTGCTCGAGCGCGGCTGCGCCGCCGCCGAGCGCCGCCCTGGCGACCGGCGCGATGGCCCCGGCAAAGGTCGCCGCGCGGCGCACTTCGCCCGGCGGCAGCTGCGCCGCCAGCGCCACGGCATCGAGCATCACGCCCTCGAGCGCGCCCTGGCGCAGCTCGCCGACGATCAATCGGACGAGGAAATCCTGCTCTTCCGCGGTGGCCTTCCCGAAGAGCGTCTTCAGCGCTGCGGCGCGCTGGGCGGCCGCGCCCTTGCCTTTGGTGCTCTTCAGCCGCAAGAAGGCAGCGTCGAGCTCGTGCAAGGTCAGAACCGGACTGGAAGAAGCGCCCCCCAGAGCCGCTTGCAGCGTGGCGTAACCGAGCGCGAGCCTGCCTTGCCGCGTGTCTCCGGAGAGACAGGGCAGCGCGATCTCGACTTCGTCGGGCTCCAGCCGCTTCAGGCACTGCGCGATGAGAGCGGTCTTCGCCAGGCGGCTCGAGGTCGCCGCGACCTGCGCCGAGGTGCGCACGAGCTCCGCGAGCAGCGTCACGCCGCGCTGTCGGCCGGCATTCCCCTGAGCAGGCTGAGCAGCGACTGCAGCTTGTCGCGCAGCTGCCGGCGGTCGACGATCATGTCGATGGCGCCCTTCTCGAGCAGGAATTCGGCGCGCTGGAAGCCCTCCGGCAGCTTCTGGCGCACCGTCTGCTCGATGACGCGCGGGCCCGCGAACCCGATCAGCGCCTTGGGCTCGGCGATCACCACGTCGCCGATCATGGCGAAGCTCGCCGAAACGCCGCCCATGGTGGGATCCGAGAGCACCGAGACGAAGGGCAGACGCCGCTCGGCGAGGTCGGTGAGCGCGGCGGTGGTCTTCGCCATCTGCACGAGCGAAAGCAGGCCCTCCTGCATGCGCGCCCCGCCCGAGGCGGTCACGCACACGAAGGGAAGCTTCTGCTCGATCGCCACGCGCACGCCGCGCACGAAGCGCTCGCCCACGACCGACCCCATCGAGCCGCCCATGAAGTCGAATTCGAACGCGGCGCACACCACGCCGAGCGCCTTGATCGAGCCCTGCATCACCACCAGCGCGTCGCCCTCGGCGGTCTGCTCCTGCGCTTCCGCCAGGCGCTCGAAATACTTGCGCGAGTCCTTGAATTTGAGCGTGTCGACCGGCAGCACCTCGGCGCCGATCTCGAAGCGCCCGTCCGGGTCGAGGAGGAAGTCCAGGCGCGGGCGCGCGCCGAGGCGCTCGTGGTGGCCGCATTTGGGGCACACGTTGAGGTTCTTCTCCAGGTCGGT
>JBJMWH010000537.1:0-5362 GCA_045810245.1 Burkholderiales bacterium
AATCAGTGTGCCTCCGGGCCCGCCGAGCGGCGGGCAGTTCGAAGGAACCGCGAGGCGCCACAACGGCTCGAGGCCGCCGAAAAACACGTGTCTTTGCTCGCGCACCTCATGCCAGAACTGCCCCGCCTCGATTTGTTTGCCGCCGATCTTCGCCGCGGCGGCGCGCACGGCAGGCTCGGCGCCGGACAGCCGAACGCACAGGCGGCCCGCGTGCCACGCCGTGGCGGAGACCGGCAGCGGCTGACCCGCCCAGGCATTCATGCCCTCGAGGGCCGCGGGCTGGCTCATCTCCAGCTCGAGCGTCAGCTCGACTGTCGGCGACGGCAGGACCTTGAGCGAGACCTCGGCGATGAGGCCCAGCGTGCCGAGCGAACCGGCAGCCAAGCGCGCGACGTCGTAGCCAGCCACGTTCTTCATCACCTGGCCGCCGAAACGCAGCTCGCGTCCGCGTCCGTCTACGAGCTTTACGCCCAGCACGAAGTCGCGCAGCGCCCCGGCAGACGCGCGGCGTGGCCCTGACAGCCCCGTGGCGACGCATCCGCCGAGCGTGGCACCGGCGGCGAAATGCGGCGGCTCGAATGGCAAGCACTGGCCGTTTTGCTTGAGGATGTCTTCCAAATCGGAGAGCGGCGTTCCGCATCTCGCGGTGATCACGAGCTCCGTCGGCTCGTAGTTCACGATTCCGGCATGGCCGCGCGTATCGAGAAGCTCACCGCGCGGCTCGTTGCCGTAGAAGTCCTTGCTGCCGCCGCCGCGCAGGCGCAGCGGCGCCTTGCCCTCGGCGGCTTCCCGGATACGGTCTTGAAGTGCTTCCAGAGTCAAAAGCGCGGCAGCTCGGGATGCGGCAGCCTGCCGCCGCGCACGTGCATGCGGCCGAACTCGGCGCAGCGGGCAAGCGTAGGAACCGCCTTTCCGGGATTGAGCAGCATCGCCGGATCGAATGCACGCTTCACCGCGAGGAACAGCTCCAGCTCGTCGGGCCTGAACTGCACGCACATCTGGTCGATCTTCTCCACCCCGACGCCGTGCTCGCCGGTGATCGTACCGCCGACCTCGACGCACTTTTCAAGCACTTCGGCGGCGAAGAGCTCGGTGCGACGCAGCTGGTCGGCGTCGTTCGCGTCGTAAAGGATGAGCGGATGCAGGTTGCCGTCGCCGGCATGAAACACATTCGGACAGCGCAGGCCGTACTTCTCCTCCATCGCGCCTATGAACTTGAGCACCTCACCCAGGCGCTTGCGCGGAATAGTGCCGTCCATGCAGTAGTAATCGGGCGAAATGCGGCCGACCGCTGGAAACGCGCTCTTGCGGCCCGACCAGAAGCGCAGCCGCTCGGCCTCGTCGCGCGACACGCTCATGCGGGTCGCGCCGGCGCGCGCGAGCACCTCGCGCACGCGCGCGATCTCGTGCTCGACCTCTTCGGGCGTGCCGTCGGATTCGCATAGCAGGATGGCGGCTGCGTCGAGATCGTAGCCCGCGCCCACGAACTGCTCGACCGCATGCGTCGCCGGACGATCCATCATTTCGAGGCCCGCCGGGATGATGCCCGCTGCGATCACGTCGGCCACCGCCCCGCCGGCCTTCTCCACGTCGTCGAACGAGGCCATCACCACTTTCGCGCATTGCGGCTTGGGCAGGAGCTTGACGGTGACCTCGGTGACCACCATCAGCATGCCTTCCGACCCGATGGCGAGGGCGAGCAGGTCGTAGCCCGGCGCGTCGGGCGCCTGCGAGCCGATCTCGAGCGGCTCGCCCGCCGCCGTGAACCCGCGCAAGCGGAGCACGTTGTGCACCGTGAGGCCGTATTTCAGGCAGTGCACGCCGCCCGAATTCTCGGCCACGTTGCCGCCGATGGTGCACGCAATCTGGCTCGAGGGGTCTGGCGCGTAGTAAAGGCCGAAGGGCGCCGCTGCTTCCGAGATCGCGGCATTGCGCACTCCAGGCTGCACCACGGCGGTTCTCGCCGACGCGTCGACGCGCAGCACGCGCATGAACTTGGCCATGGAAAGCAGCACGCCGTCGCCCAGCGGCAGCGCGCCGCCCGAAAGGCCGGTGCCCGCGCCGCGCGGCACGACAGGGATCTTCATGGCGGAGCAGGTTTCCAGGATGCGCCGCACCTGTTCCTCGGTCTCGGGGAGCGCCACGACCATCGGCAATTGCCGATAGGCGGTGAGCCCATCGCATTCGTAGGGCCGGGTGTCTTCCTCCTCCCAGAGCACCGCGCGCGCGGGAAGGAAACCGCGCAACGCTCTCGCGACTTCTGCTTGCCGTGCTACAGATAGGGCCGAGCCCACTTCAGGCCTTCGAGAGTCCCACGAGCGGGATTGTATTCGCAGCCGATCCAGCCGGCGTAGCCGAGAGCGTCGACGTGCCTGAAAAGGAAGTCGAAGTTGATCTCGCCGCTTCCCGGCTCGTGGCGCCCGGGCACGTCGGCGATCTGCAGATGGCCGATGCGCGGCAGCAGCCGTTCGATCGTCGCGGCGAGATTGCCTTCCATGACCTGCATGTGGAAGAGGTCGTACTGGAGGAGCGCGTTGCCGGCGCCGACTTCGTCCAGCACCTGCGCCGCCTGCGCGCTCGAGCGCAGGAAGCAGTTCGCCACCGTATGCACGCTGAGGGGCTCGATGAGAAGCCGCATGCCCTCCTTGTCCAGGCGCTTCGCTGCGTGACCTAGGTTCGCGACGTAGGTGGCGTGCAGCGCGGCGAGCTCGGCGTCGGCGGGAACCACGCCGGCCATCAGGTGCAGGCTGGCGCAGCGCGCCGCGCGCGCATACTCGATCGCGCGCTCGAGGTCGTCGCGGAAGCGCTGCTCGCGGCCCGGCAGGCAGGCGGTGCCGCGCTCGTTCCTCTGCGCCTCGCCGGGAGGCATGTTGTGCAGCACGACCTCGACCTCGGCTTCGCGCGCCGCGCGCGCCACTTCGGCCGGGGCGAAGTCGTACGGATACTGGTATTCGACCGCGCGGAAGCCGGCCTTGCGCGCGGCGGCGAAGCGCTCGAGAAATCCCGTTTCGGTGAACAGCGTGGAGACATTGGCGGCGAACCGGGGCATCGGGTTAGCATAGCCCCAAAAATGGCAGAAACGTGGTGGCTCTGGCTCGTGGCGCTGTTTGCCATCAGCTTCCTGATCGGCGTCGTCGCGGTGGTGGCCGGCGTCGGCGGGGGCGTGCTTTTCGTGCCGATCGTCAGCGGCTTCTTCCCGTTCCACCTCGACTTCGTGCGCGGGGTGGGGCTCGTCTTCGCGCTCGCCGGAACGCTCGCCGCGGGACCGAGCCTGCTGCGGAACCGCCTCGCCAGCCTGCGGCTCGCGGTGCCGCTCGCGCTGTCGGGCTCCATCGCCTCGTTCGCCGGCGCGCTGGCGGGCCTCGCGCTGCCCACCGAAGTGGTTCAGACGGCGCTCGGGGCCACGGTGCTCGCGATCGCGGTCGTCGTTTGGCGCACCGGCGACGCCGCCGCCGGAACCGGCGAAGCCGATGCCCTCGGTACGATCCTGCGCCTGCGTGGCCGCTACGAGGATCCCGCCGAAGGCGTCGCGGTCGACTGGCGCACGCGGCGCACGCTGACCGGATTCGCGGCGTTCGCCGGAATCGGGTTTCTGGGCGGGGTCTTCGGCCTGGGCGCCGGATTCGCCAACGTTCCGGTGCTGAACCTCGTGATGGCAGCGCCGCTCAAGGTTGCGGTGGGCACGAGCGGCCTCATCATCTCGATCGTGAACAGCTCCGCGGCGTGGGTCTATATCCACCGCGGCGCGCTGCTGCCCGCGCTCGCCGTTCCGGCGATCCTCGGCGTCATGCTCGGCTCGCGGCTGGGAGCGAGCGTGCTGGCGCGCACGCCGGCATTCGTGGTCCGCCGCGTCGTGATCGTGGTGCTGCTCCTCGCCGGCGCGCGGGCCCTCGGGCGCGGAACCGGGCTGTGGCCGTGAGCCGAGAGCAGGTCGTCCAGGAGCTTTATGCGCGCTGGCTCGGCGCGGTGGCGTTCATCGCGTTCTCCGCCGCGCTCGTTGCGTTCGTCCTGTACGCCGGCGGCGTCCTGCCACCGTTCGTGCCGCTCGAGGCGCTGCCCGAGCTCTGGCAACTGCCCGTCGTCGAGTACCTCGCGCGGACCGGTGCGCCCGTGGGCTGGGGGTGGCTGCGGCTCCTCGCCTATGGCGACTATCTGAGCCTCGGCTGCGTCGCTTTGGTCGCCGCAGTGACGCTCGTCTGCTACCTCGCGGTCCTGCCGATCCTCCTGAAGCTGGAGGGGCGGGTACAGGCCGCGCTGGTCGTCGCCCAGATCATCGTCCTTCTCATCGCCGCCTCTGGAGCTTTGGCGGCCGGTCATTGACGCGTGCTAGACTTTTCGGGCTTCAGAACCCATAACAAAACAGGAGAAAACCATGGGTGCCTTCTTCCAGTCCCTGCGCAAAACGATCGGCGCCGGCGTGGTCCTGCTGATCGTCCTGCTAATCATCCTGGCTGTCGCCGCAGGCGCGAAGGTCCCCGTCGGTGAGCACAGCTGGTGGGCATTCGCGATGCGGTGGCTGCATGTCACGGCCGGCGTGATGTGGATCGGGCTGCTCTGGTACTTCAACTTCGTGCAGACGCCGTCGATGCCCAAGATCCCGGATGACCAAAAGCCGGCGATCAGCAAGGTGATCGCGCCGGCGGCCCTGTTCTGGTTCCGCTGGGCCGCGATGGCGACGATCATCCTGGGCCTGATCCTCGCGCTGATGAACGGTTACCTGGTACAGGCGCTCACGCTGCAGAAGCCCTTTACCTCGATCGGGCTGGGCGCATGGCTAGGCACGATCATGTGGTTCAACGTCTGGTTCATCATATGGCCGAACCAGAAGAAGGTGCTCGGCATCGTGCAGGTCGCGGCGGACGAGAAAGCGGCCGCCGCCAAGCGCGCCGGCATGGCCTCGCGCATCAACACCATGCTCTCCATCCCGATGCTCTACTTCATGGTGGCGCAAAGCCACGGCGGCATCGCCTTCCAGTAGCAGGCGTCTATCGGATCCCGGGAATGCCGCCCAGGCGGCTTCCCGGCTTGATGCCGCGCGCGGCGAACCAGCCGCGGTTCATCTCGAGCGCGTAGCGCGCCGGCGCGCCGGCGCAGTGCGATTGCTCGGTCTGCGGCTCCATGTCCTCGATGTTGATGATGGCGCCACGCTCGTCCAGGAACGCCACCGAGAGCGGAATCAGCGTGTTCTTCATCCACATGCACTGGATGGAGGCGTCGTCGAAGATGAACAACATCCCGGCGTTGCTTTCCATGGCCCGGCGGTACATCAGGCCGCGGGCACGCGTCGAAAAATCGGCTGCGACCTCGGCGCGGACGAGGTGCATGCCGGCGTTCAGCTGCACGGTCGGCGGCGGCGGGGCCA
>JBJMWH010000538.1:0-6118 GCA_045810245.1 Burkholderiales bacterium
CGCGCAATGCGCCGTAGCGCAGCGTCGCGGGCGGCAGCGACCAGGCGCTCGCGCAGTCCCTGCGCCCAGTAGACGCGGCCGCTCGCGCGCTGGTGGTCGAGAAGGCGCCGCCGGGCCGGCGGCGGGTCGGGGCGCAGCGGCCCAAAGCGTGGCGCGATGCGCCAGAGCCAGAGCGCCACGAGCGCCGCCATGGCCGCAAGCACCGCGCTCGCGTGCTGCAATAGAAATCCCCAGAGGGACAGGCGCTCCGGGCGCAGATAGATCTGCAGCTCGGCCGCGGGCACCAGGCTAAGGAGGTGCCAGAGGAAATCGGCGTTGTCATCCGTGCCGACGAGCGGGTTGCGGGCGAAATGCAGGCCGACGAGCGCCGTCACCGCGCCCTCGCCGTAGTCGAAGCTCACGAACCGGCCCTTCTCGTCCGCGTCAGCCGCCTGAAGGGTCATGGCGCCGAAAATCGACACCGCGAGCTTCCTTCCGTCCGCGAGCTCGACCGCAACCGGCTTCCCCGGAGCGGCGCCGCGCAGGCGCTCGACGCCGACGAGATCGAGCAACGGATCGGCGACGCCGACCAGCTCCGCCTCGACGATGAGATGGCCGCCGGCCTCGACCCACGCCACGATTTCGCGCACACGGCGCGGATCGAGCGCTTGGCGGCGATTCGGCAGCAGCAGCACGCTCTTTGCCTTGAGGGTGTCGAGATCCGGCAGCGAGCGCAGCTCCCGCATGGCGAGGCCCATGCGCGTGGCGAAGCGCCCCGCCGCGAGGTACGCATTGCGGCGTGCTTCGGCCGACGGCCCCACCCACTCGCGCGACGCCACCCGCTCATGCGTCGACAGGAACCACACCACGCCAGCCGCAATGAGCGCGAGCAACGCGAACGGCAGCAGCCAGCTCCTCACGGGAATGCTTCCCGATAGGTCGTTGCAAGGGATTGGATCTCTTCCACAGAGGGGATGCGACTGGCGTAAGCGCAGCGGCGCCAGGCGTCGACCAGCGCGCCGAAGTACGGCATCGCGGCGAGGCGCACCGCTTCGCCCTCGGTGTGGCTCGCGCGCAGCTGCACGCCGCGTTTGTGGACGAGCTCCGACAGCGCGCCGCGGTAGAGCAGGCTCAACGCGTCGCGCAGCTTGCCCGCGGCGGCAAGCCGGGCGGCGGCCGCGGACACGTCCGGCGGCAGCATGTCGGGTGCGAGCTCGAGACCGAAGAGCGCCGGAGGCGGCTGGTAGGATTCGCCTTCCGCCTCGCGCACCGACGGCAGCCGGCGCGCGAGCCACCAAAGGGCGTAGCCGAGCACGGCGAGCGCCACGATCCACAGCGCCACCTCGGCGGCCTTGGCGAGCGCATAGCCGATGGCGTGCCAGAACGTGAGGTCGGGCGTCTTGGGTTCGCGCGGCTTGTCCGGGTCGATCCGTTCCCAGCGCGTGGTGTCGCGGTAGTGGCCGAACTCGGGCGCCTTGAGTACCTCGGCGATCTCTTGCTTGGGGTTTTTCGCCTGGGCCACGGCCGGCGACGGCCACCAGGCCGCGATCAGGACTGAAAGGAAGATCATTGCGACCGCGGCGTGGCGCTCGGCGATGCGGCGCAGCGCCACCTCGATGTCCCAGCCTTCAAGGAGCGTGCGCCGGTTGAGGTAGAGCCCGAAGCCAGCGGCGACGTAGAACGGCTCGAGAAAAAGGATCACTGCGGCGTAGATCAGCGCGTCGGAGACCGACGCCAGCTTCATCAGATCGGCGAGCCCGGAAAGGATCGGATCTTCGCTGCCCGGGGCACGCTCGAGCCCCGCCGGAAGCAGGAGTCCCTTCAGCGCGCCCGCCGACCAGAGGAGCGCGCCTTCGAAGTGGATCCAGACCACCGTCAGCCACACGGCTTGGCCCCGCGCGCGGCGCCCGAGCAGCCGGCGGCGCGCGCGCGCTTCGCGGCCGCGGCTCCCTTCGAGCTGGCGCACCGGAAGGTTGAACGAACGCGCCATGTCGAAGCGATCGAGCGTCAGGGCGCCGATCCAGCCGCGCGTCCATTCGCTCCACGCTGCGAAAACCGAGCGCGGGGATGCCATTTCGCCGAACACGGCGCGCGAGAGAACATGCAGCACCACGCGGTCGTAGAGCGGCTCGAGCCACCAGAAGACGAGCATTGCCGCCCACACCGCGTCGAATGCCCAGCCCAGCGCGATGAGCGCCAGCGCGACCGGCACGACGACCAGCGCGTGCGCCGCGTACACCGGCCGCCACCAGCGCTGCAGCATCGCCAGGCCGAGGTCGGTCGCCTCCCACGGAGTGCGCCGGCGCAAGGCGACGGCCAAAGCCGTCAGGCGAACCTTGCTGTCAGCGGGCTGCACCCGCTCCTCGCGGTCAGCCGGCTGCACGTGGGCGTCCGACGAAGGCGAAGTACGCCGCGAGCAGCATCCATCCGGCTGCGCCCACGGCGATCTTCGCGCCGAAAGGAATCGCGGTCTGTGGCGACCAGAAGGCCTCGATGAAGGCGGCGATCAGGAAGAGCATTGCCGCCCCGTACATCACGCGCACCGCGGGCTTCGCCGCCTCGACCAGCGCGGCCTTGCGCGAGCGCTCGCCGGGCGCGATGACGGCGAGCCCCAGGCGCAGGCCCGCCGCGCCCGAGAGCACGATCGCGATCAGCTCGAAGGACGAATGGGCCGCGACGAACGACCAGAAGGTGCGCGCGTAGCCGATCTCGGTGAGGTAGCCGGCGACGGCCCCGATCACCACGCCGTTCGAAGCGAGAAACCAGATCGAGCCCACGCCGAAAGCGAGTCCGCCGGCGAAGGTCTGGAAGCCGATGCGCACGTTGTTCCAGATGTAGAAGCCGAACATGACGACGTTGGTGTCGGCCTCGCGCATGCCGAGGCGCTTGGAGGCCGGGTCGTACATTTCGTGGAAGCTCGCGATCTGCTCGGGGCTGAGCAGGTAATGGACGAACTCCGGGAACGCCTGCAGCACGGCGATCAGCGCGAGCAGCGGGCCGAAAAAGAGCGCCGCTGCCGCGGCGACGAGCCGCCACTCCTGGCGCACCAGCGCCGGGAACCCGCCCAGCATGAACTCGGCCACCCGCTGTCCCTGGCGGCCGCGGTTGCGATAAAGGGCGTGGTGGCCGCGCAAGGCGAGCTCGTTCAGCCGGTCGACCAGCGCAGGGCTGTAGCGCCGGTCGGCCGCGAGCGCGAGGCTCTGGCACAGGCGGCGGTAGCGGGCGGGCATTTCGTCGGCCGGAAAAGCCACCGACCTGGGCTGGTCCAGGAACGCTTCGAACTGCCCCCACTCGCGAGCGTGTGCGGCCTCGAACGGGGCCTGTTTCATATGCTTAAGCCCGGCCGGCGATGTAGTTGGCGATGCCGATCAGGCGTCGCGCCGCGGGCTCGCCGTGCAGGCCGCCGACGAGCGGCGCGGGCAGCTCGGCGAGCTCTTCTAGCCGCTCCTGGGTGAGCGTGACCGAGCGCTCGGCGAGCTCGAGCACCGCGCGCTGCTCTTCCAGGGTGAGCGGCACGGGCGGCGCGATCGGTTGCGCCGCAGGTATGTTCTTGTTCGCCTCCACCTTCTCGGCCTGGTACACCACCACGGTGGCGGCGGCGAGATCGCCCAGGCGCTTGAAGTCGCGGTTAGCGAGCATCGACACCAGCCCGACACCGTAGAGGAACGGCATGAAGTCGATCGCGCGCAGCAGGTTGCGGGTAAGTGCGGCCGGCCAGCGCACCGGCGTGCCGTCGTCGTTCAGGACCGCGAGCCGCATGACCCGCTTGCCCGGCGTCTGCCCGCGCCAGGCGGCTTCCAGCCATGCCGGCAGCAGCCATTCGACGAAGAACATGGTGAGCAGGACCGCCCCCCAGCCGGCGCGGCCGAACTGCAGGGCGACGCTCATCACGGCGAACACGATGCCGGCGCGGATCGCGAGGTCGACCGCCCAGGCCATGGCGCGTGGCACCGGTCCGGCGAGACGCAGCGTGAGCTCTATGCCTTCGGGTGTCGCCACCTTGCGCGTGGTGTCGAGCATCCCCTTCTCCCAGGAAAACCCTTCTTGTTGTTCTCTTTTCCTGCTTGATCAGCCCCGACGCATCGAGTCGAAGAACTCCGAGTTGGTCTTGGTCGCGCGCAGCTTGTCGATCAGGAACTCGGCCGCCTCCAGCTCGTCCATCGGGAACAGGAGCTTCCTCAGCACCCAGACTTTCTGCAGCACCGGCTGGTCGATGAGCAGCTCCTCGCGCCGCGTGCCCGAGCGGTTGACGTTGATCGCCGGATAGATGCGCTTCTCGTGCATGCGCCGGTCGAGGTGCACCTCCAGGTTGCCGGTGCCCTTGAATTCCTCGTAGATCACGTCGTCCATGCGGCTGCCGGTGTCGATGAGGGCGGTGGCGATGATGGTGAGCGAGCCGCCTTCCTCGATGTTGCGCGCCGCGCCGAAGAAGCGCTTGGGCTTCTGCAGCGCATTGGCGTCTACGCCGCCCGTCAGGACCTTGCCCGAGGCCGGAACGACCGTGTTGTACGCACGGGCCAGCCTGGTAATCGAATCCAGGAGAATGACGACGTCTTTCTTGTGCTCGACCAGGCGCTTCGCCTTCTCGATCACCATCTCGGCCACCTGCACGTGGCGCGAGGCCGGCTCGTCGAACGTGGAGGCGACCACCTCGCCGCGCACGGTGCGCGACATCTCGGTGACCTCCTCGGGACGCTCGTCGATCAGCAGCACGATCAGCGTGATCTCGGGGTGGTTGGCGACCAGGGCGTGCGCGATGTGCTGCAGCATCACGGTCTTGCCGGCTTTCGGCGGGCTGACGATCAGTCCTCTCTGGCCCTTGCCTACGGGCGCGACGATGTCCAGCACGCGCCCGGTGAGGTTTTCCTCCGCCTTGATCTCGCGCTCGAGCTTGAAAGCCTTGTCCGGGTGCAGCGGCGTCAGGTTCTCGAACAGGATCTTGTTCTTGGCCGCCTCGGGGGCCTCGCCGTTGACCTTGTCGACCTTGACGAGCGCGAAGTAGCGCTCGCCGTCTTTCGGAGTGCGGATCTCGCCCTCGATCGAGTCGCCGGTATGCAGGTTGAAGCGCCGGATCTGCGACGGCGACACATAGATGTCGTCGGTGCTCGCCAGGTACGAAGTCTCGGGCGAGCGCAGGAAGCCGAAACCGTCGGGCAGGACCTCCAGCGTGCCGTCGCCGAAGATCGAGACGCCCTTCTTCGCCTGGCTCTTCAGCATGGCGAAGATCAGGTCCTGCTTGCGCATCCGGCTGGCGTTCTCGATGCCGTTGGCGACGGCCATCTCGACCAGCTGCGTGACGTGCTGCGCCTTCAGCTCGGACAGGTGCATGGGGATAGGGACCGCGCCGGACGCGTCTTTCGGCGCGGGCTCGGTGCCTGTGGATGAACGTACTTCCGGCGGCTGGACTGCCTGGGGCCTGCTCATTCTCGGGATAGGCGCCTGGGACTTCGGCGCAGGAACAACGTTTTTCGGATCAACACCCCCGCTTTATTCGGACGGGGGACTTGGCTCAGCAGACTGTAAGAGCTTCAGATGTTGCTGTCAAGGAAGGCGGTGAGCTGCGACTTGGAGAGCGCGCCGACGCGCGTCGCCTCGACGTTGCCGTTCTTGAATAGCATCAGCGTCGGGATGCCGCGGATGCCGAATTTGGCCGGCGTCTGCTGGTTCTCGTCGACGTTGATCTTGGCGATCTTCAGGCGCCCCTCGTACTCCTTCGCCACCTCGTCCAGGATCGGCGCGATCGACTTGCACGGGCCGCACCACTCGGCCCAGTAGTCGACCAGCACCGGCTTGTCGGACTTCAGTACATCGCTGTCGAACGACGCGTCGGAAGTGTGTTTGATCAGTTCGCTGCTCATGGTTTGTCCTTGGGAATGCGGCCGTCTATGGGTGGGCGCAAGGCACAATGATTTCGAAGTGATTCTGACACAAAGGCTTGGTTTGCGTTCCCGGGCGCAGCCCTGACCAGGCCGCCTTCCTTCCTATGACGGCGATAGATCGCGCGACCCTTGAAACGACGAACGATGTCGCCAGCACATGGCGTCAGATTGCATCGAGGAGCCTCGCGTGGGCCGCGTCGAGCGGGCTCCCCTTGCGCGACACGATCGTCCTGGTGCCGTTCGCTGCGCTGCTGCCGTAT
>JBJMWH010000539.1:0-4865 GCA_045810245.1 Burkholderiales bacterium
GTACCTCGCGCAGGCGCAAGACGACGCGACGTTGCTCGCCATCCGTTTCCAGGAAGCAGCGGGCCTGGACATCGTGAGCGACGGCGAGATCCGGCGCGAGAGCTACTCCAACCGCTTCGCCACCGCGCTGGAAGGCGTCGACATCGTGAACCCCGGTACCACGATCAACCGCAGCGGCGCTCAGGCAGTCGTGCCGCGCATAGCGGGCCCGGTGAAAAGAGCGAGGCCCGTCGAAATCAGGGATGTCGAGTTCCTCCGGCGAAACACCACCAAGAAAATCAAGATCACCCTGCCCGGGCCGTTCACCATGACGCAGCAGGCACAGGACGACTACTATCGCGACGAGGAAGCGCTGGCCATGGCCTTCGCCGCGGCGGTCAACGCGGAAATGCGCGACCTCAAGGCCGCCGGCGCCGACGTGATCCAGCTCGACGAGCCGTGGCTTCAGGCGCGCGCCGACCGCGCCGCGCGCTATGGAGTCAAGGCGATCAACCGCGCCCTGCAAGGCATCGCAGGCACGACGGTCGTGCACCTCTGCTTTGGCTACGCCGCGGCGGTCAAGGACAAGCCGAGCGGCTACTCCTTCCTGCCGCAGCTCGCCGACACCACCGCGTCGCAGATCTCCATCGAGGCCGCGCAGCCGCGCCTCGACCTTGCCGTTCTTAAAGAGCTTGGGAAAAAGATGGTCATGCTCGGCGTGATCGATCTCGGCACCACGGAAGTCGAAACGCCGCAAACCGTCGCCGAGCGCATCCGCGCGGGCCTGAAGCATGTGCCCGCTGAACGTCTGGTCGTCGCGCCCGACTGCGGCATGAAGTACCTGCCGCGCGAAGCGGCCTTTTCGAAGCTGGTGTCGCTCGTCGAGGGTACCCGGATCGTTCGTCGCGAGATTGGGGCCTGACCGCTATTCTTGATCAACACCCTCGGGTGTAATACCAAAGCGCCGGGCCCAGCTTCGGGCCGCGCCAGCGCACCCAGCCGTCGTACGTCTTAAAGCGCTTGGGCTTGGGGTCGGCGCAGTGCCTGGACGGAACCGAGACCCGCACGCGCGCCCAGTCGCCGCGGAACTGCAGCGCCTGAATGCCGTAAAGGTTCGGGTCGGCAGGAATGTCGGCGAGGGCGGGGGCCGCGTTGGAAGGTGCCTTGCGCAACACGCGCGGCGACTGGTCGCGGAAGTAGAGCGGCACCGCCCCCGCCAGCCGCTTCTCCCACGGCTCGTATTCGAGCCGCGGCGTCGCTGCATCGAGATGGCAGCGGTGCACCCAGCCCGCCCCGGACGCCAGCGGACCGCCGAAGCGGATCTGCAGCCAGCCGTCCGGCCGCGCCTGGATGACGATGAAGCTCGCGGTCTCGTAGCCGGTCTCGACGAGGACATCGCCGCCGACCGAGCCGGGGGTGAGCCAGATCTTCACTTCGCCGCCCGGGGCGCTGAACACCGGGAGCTTGAGCCGACGAGGCCAGTCGTCGCGCTCCTCTTCGCGCACCGGGCGCACGTGGCCTACGCCGAGCGCAAGACCCGCGTCGTAGCCGTACAGCGGCTCATATGGAGAAGGATCGGCCTCTTCCACCGCGAAGGCCGCCGGCGGGCGCGGCGGGTGCACGATCCCCTCGCAGCCGGCGTCGGCCACCTTCAGCTTGCGTAAGCGCTCGAGGAGCTCGGCGCTCGGCGCGGCGCGACCGCACAGGTTGACCGCGCCCGAGAACACGAAATAGACCCGCTCCTCTGCGGGCGTGAACGAAAAGCCGCAGCTCGCGTCGGACCCGCGCTGCGCCTCGAGGCGCTCGCCCGAGCCCTTGAACGACTCGATCACCTCGATGCGCGCCTCGTAAGGCGACTGCAGTCCTACCACGCGCGCGTGTACCACGCGCTCGGCGCGGGCGACAAAGTCGGCCAGGCGCGCCGGAGCGGCGCGCGAGATATCGGCGCACGAGCAGGCGAGCGCTCCGCAGGAAAAAAGCCCGGCACAAACTGCGGCGGCGGCCGCGATCCGCTGGATCACGGCCGCATGATGCCTGAAGCGCTAGACCCTGGGACCGCGGCCGCGCATCAAGCCAACGATCAGCGACACCACAAAGGCGATGAGGAACAGAAAGAACAGCACCTTGGCGATGCCCGCGGCTCCCGCCGCGATGCCGCCGAAGCCGAATACCGCGGCCACGATGGCGATGATGAAGAAGGCGATTGCCCAGCTCAGCATGATGAACTCCAGCGATTGATAGGACGCTTATGACGCTGCAATGCGCATGCCGCGGGCGCGCACGCTGGTCCGGACGGCGCATAGAATGCGCCGATGCAGAGCGATCGCTACGGCCTCGCGCTGGCGACCTCCTCGGCCAAGGCGGCTGCGGCGTATCGGCGCGGCGTGGACCTCCTGCTCGCCGCCTGGCCCGGCGCGGAGCGCTCGTTTCTCGAAGCCATTGCCGAGGACCCCGGCTTTGCCCTCGCGCACGCCGGACTGGCGCGGCATCTGCAGATCTACGCTCGCATGGCCGAGGCCCGCGAAACCATGGCGCGAGCCCATGGCCTGGTGGCCACAGCAAGCGCGCGCGAAGCGGCGCATGTGCGCATTCTCGGATTGGCCATTGAAGGGCGGGCTGCAACAGCGCTTGCAGCTCTTCTCGAGCACCTCGAGGCGTACCCGCGCGATGCGCTCGCCTTGTCTATCGCGCTGGGGGCCTTCGGCCTGTACGGCTTCAGCGGCCGCCCGGACCACGACGCTGCGCGCCTCGCGCTGTGCCGGCGCCTCGCACCGCAGTACGGGGAGGACTGGTGGTTCCTCACGCACCTCGGCTGGTCGCATACCGAAGCGGGTGAGCTTGCCGCGGGCGGCCTCATCACCGCACGCGCGCTGGAGCTGCGGCGCGAGAACGCGCACGGCGCCCACGCCTATGTCCATTTCTTCGCCGAGGCGCGCGAGCGCGACGAAGGCGCCCGATTCGTCGAAGCCTGGCTGCCCGGTTACGACCGCGGCGGGATGCTCCATGCCCACATCAGCTGGCATCGGGCGCTGTGGCGCCTGGACCAGGGCGACAACGCGGGCGCGGCGGCGATCTACAGGGACGTGCTGCGTCCGGCGGTGAACCCCTCGCCGCCGATCAACGTGATCTCGGACTGCGCCTCGCTGCTGTGGCGCTTCTCATTCAGAAATCAGGTTGGAGAATGGCGCGAGCTGGCCGACGAATTGGGCGACTACAGCCGCAAGCGCTTCCCCGGGCCGGCGGGTCATTTCATCGAATGGCATCTCGCCATGGCGGCCGCCGGCGCCGGGCACCTCGCGGAGCTCGAGCAGCGCCTCGGCACGCTGTCCGAGACGCCTCCCGGCGCCGTGTTCCGGGCCGCGTGCCGCGCATTCAAGGCGTTCGCGGCAGGCGACTACGCGAGCGCGGTCGCGCTCCTGGAACCGATGACACAGGAATTCAAGCGCATGGGCGGCAGCGGCGCCCAGCGGCAGGTGCTCTTCGATACCCTGGCGGTAGCCCGCGAGCGTGCTCGAGCGGGCTAGAGCGTCTCGAGCTCCGCTTCCTCTGCGTCGTCCTCGTCGGTCGGCTGCATCGGCCGGCCATTCGGAGAAACCAGCCCTAGAATGACCTGCTCTTCCCGCGTAAGGCCGTCGAGCGGGCGCAGCCACGAGAGGAACCGCGACAGCTGCGTCAGGCGCTCCGGATAGGCGCAGCTGCACGCCTGGGGTGTGAACCGCACTCCGCTCTGGACACGTCCGGCCCGTTCGGGGATCTGGGCGAGTAGCCTTGAAACCGCTCCGTCCTTCATGTCGCTTGCTCCGGAATTGTTGTTTTACGGCCCGCGAAGATTAGCAGTCCTGCACAAATTTGCCAGCCGCCGAATATGGCCCCTGCCTGCCCGTAGGGCGCTACGCCGTGTCGCCGAACCTCGGCTAGTCAATCCGGGCGCCCGACGCCTTGACCACCCTGGCCATCTTGGCGAAGTCCTCCCGCAGGAGCGCGCTGAACGCGTCCACGGCCAGGGCGTGCGGCTCGATCCCCTGCTTCGCAAGCCGCTCCAGGATCACCGGGTCGCGCAGCAGCTTCTCCATGGCCGAGTTGATCTGCTCGACCACCGGGCGCGGCGTGGCCGCGGGCGCGAGGAGGCCAAGCCACGAATCAAACACATATCCCTGGACGCCGCCCTCGGCGACGGTGGGCAGCTGCGGCAGAAATTTCGAACGGTGGCTTCCGGTGGAGGCGAGCATGCGCACGCGCTCGTCCTTGACGAAGGCCAGCGCGCCGATATTGGCCGCGATCACGGCGTGCGCACGCCCGGCGAGCACCTCGTTGATCGCCTCGCCGGTCGCCTTGAACGGCACGTGGACCAGCTCGATGCCGGCGAGGCTGGCGAAATAGGCCATCGCCAGGTGCGTGGCGCTGCCGTTGCCCGCGCTCGCGTAGTTGAGCTTGCCCGGGTTGGCCCTGGCATAAGCGACGAACTCGGCCACGCTTTTCGCGGGAATGGTCGAAGGGGTCATGAGCACATAGTCGACCGTGCCGATGTGCGCGACGGCCGTGAAATCGTTGATCGGGTGGTAGGAAAGCTTGCTGTAGAGCGAGCCCGAGATCGTATGGCTCGCCGCGGCGAGGATGAGCGTGTGGCCGTCCGGCGGCGCCTTGGCGACGAAAGCGGTGCCGATGGTGTTGCCGGCGCCGGGCCGGTTCTCGACGATCACAGTGCGGCCGAGCTGCGCGCCGAGCTCGGCGTTGATCGCGCGGGCGAGGATGTCCTGGACCCCGCCCGCGGCGAACGGCACCACGATGCGCGTGACGCCGCCCTGGCCCTGGACGGCGAAGGCGGCGCACCCGAGCAGCGCGGCGACAAGAAGCCGTTTCAGTTGATCTTACCCTTGCGTCAGTTG
>JBJMWH010000540.1:0-9613 GCA_045810245.1 Burkholderiales bacterium
GGCGGTGAGCCGGGCCGCGGCCGACGGCATGCCGGCGCTCGCGCTCACCGACCTCGCCAACCTGTTCGGCCTGGTCAAGTTCTACGGCGCCGCCCGCGCCGTTGGCGTGAAGCCGATCATCGGCGCCGACTGCTGGCTGCAGAATCCGGCCGATCGCGACAAGCCGGTCCGCATGCTGCTCCTCTGCACGTCGCGGGCGGGCTACCTACGCCTGTGCGATCTGCTGTCGCGCGCCTGGCTGCGCAATCAGTACCGAGGGCGTGCGGAGATCGCGCGCGCCTGGCTCGAAGAGGGGACCGAGGGGCTGATCGCCCTATCGGGGGCGGCGGGGGGCGACGTCGGGCAGGCGCTGGCCGCGGGCAACGCCGAGGCCGCCGAACGCCTGGCGCGCGGCTGGGCGGGGCTCTTCCCGGGCCGCTATTACGTCGAAGTGCAGCGCGCGGGCTTTGCCCAGGGCGAGGCGCTCGTGGCACGTTCGGTGGCGCTCGCGGGGCGGCTCGCGCTTCCGGTGGTGGCCACGCATCCGGTTCAGTTCCTCGAGCGCGACGACTTCAAGGCGCACGAGGCGCGGGTGTGTATCGCGCAAGGTTACGTGCTCGCGGATCAGCGCCGGCCGAAGCTGTTCACTCCCGAGCAATATTTCAAGCGCCAGCACGAGATGGCCGAGCTCTTCGCCGACCTCCCGCAGGCGCTCGAGAACTCGGTCGAGATCGCGCGGCGCTGCAATCTCGAGATCCAGCTCGGCAAAAGCCGCCTGCCCGCGTTCCCGACGCCTGCGGGCGTGACCATCGACGACTTTCTGCGCGGCGAGGCGCACGCGGGCCTCGCCCGGCGGTTCGACAAGCTCGCTCTCGCCGAGGCCGAAAAGCCGCGCTACCGCGAGCGGCTCGAGTTCGAGATCCGGACCATCGTGCAGATGGGTTTCTCCGGCTATTTCCTCATCGTGGCCGACTTCATCAACTGGGCCCGAGCGGTACGCGAGCCATCGTTTCCGCACGGCGTTCCCGTGGGCCCGGGTCGCGGCTCCGGCGCCGGGTCGCTGGTCGCTTACTCGCTGGGCATCACCGACCTCGATCCGCTGAAGTACGACCTCCTGTTCGAGCGCTTTCTCAACCCCGAGCGCGTGTCGATGCCCGACTTCGACATCGACTTCTGCCAGGACGGGCGCGACCGCGTGATCGAGTACGTGCGCGGCAAGTACGGCGAGGCGAACGTCTCGCAGATCGCCACCTTCGGCACCATGGCCGCGCGGGCGGTCGTCCGCGACTGCGGCCGGGTGCTCGATCTCGGCTACAACTTCTGCGACCAGATTGCGAAGCTGATTCCGGTGCAGCCGGGCAAGACCATCACGCTCGAGGACGCGCGCGAGATGGAGCCGCTGCTCGCCGAGCGCGAGGAGAAGGAAGACGAGGTACGCGAGCTGCTCGAGCTCGGCGCCAAGCTCGAAGGCCTGGTGCGCAACGTCGGCATGCACGCCGGCGGCGTGCTGATCGCGCCCGGCCGGCTCACCGACTTCTGTCCGCTGTACGCGGCGGAGGGCACTGCCAACGTGGTGTCGCAGCTCGACAAGGACGACGTCGAGGCGGTGGGCCTGGTCAAGTTCGACTTCCTGGGGCTCACCACGCTCACGATCCTCGACTGGGCGGAACGCTATGTGCGCGGGCTGGGCGACGAATCTTTTTCGCTCGAGAAAATCCCGCTGAACGACGCGCTCGCCTACAAGCTGCTTGCCGCGGGCAACACCACCGCCGTGTTCCAGCTGGAATCGCGCGGCATGCGCGATCTCATCAAGCGCGCGCGTCCGGACCGCTTCGAGGACGTGATCGCACTCGTGGCCCTGTACCGCCCGGGGCCCATGGACCTGATCCCCGAGTACATCGAGAGGAAGCACGGCAAGCGCGTCGAATACCTGGACCCGCGCCTCGCGCCGATCCTCGGCCCCACCTACGGCATCATGGTCTACCAGGAGCAGGTGATGCAGATTGCGCAGGTGATCGGCGGCTATTCGCTCGGTGGCGCCGATCTGCTGCGCCGGGCGATGGGGAAGAAGAAGCCGGAGGAGATGGCGCTGCAGCGCGAGATCTTTGTCGCAGGCGCCGAGAAGAACGGGCTCGCACGCACCCGCGCCACGCAGCTTTTCGATCTGATGGAAAAGTTCGCCGGCTACGGCTTCAACAAGTCCCACGCCGCGGCGTACGCGCTGCTCGCCTATCAGACCGCGTACATGAAGGCGCACCACGCCGCGGCGTTCTTCGCGGCGAACCTTTCCGCGGTCATGGACGACACCGACAAGGTGCGCCAGTTCCACGAGGATGCGCTTGCGAACGGCCTCGTCGTCCTGCCACCGGAGGTCAACGCATCGGAATACCGGTTTGTCGCGGGAGACCGCGCAACCATCCGCTACGGCCTCGGCGCAGTCCGCGGTACCGGGGAGAGCGCCATCCGCGCGATCGTCGAAGCGCGGCGTGAGAAGCCGTTCGGCGATCTGTTCGACTTCTGCAGCCGCGTGGACAAGCGCCTGGTGAACCGGCGCGTGGTGGAGGCGCTGGTGCGCGCGGGCGCGTTCGATTCGCTCGACTCCAACCGCGCGCGCCTGCTCGCCTCTGCCGGCCGCGCGCTCGAAGCGGCGGAGCAGGCGCTGGCGCAGGCGTCCCAGAACAGCCTCTTCGGCGAAGCCGAAGCACCTCGCGGCGGCGCCGTGATCTGCGTCGACGCTGCGCCGTGGGACATGCGCCAGAAGCTCACCGAGGAGAAGGCGGCGCTCGGCTTTTACCTGTCCGGGCATCTGTTCAAGGTCTACGAGCGCGAGCTGGCGGGCTTCCCGCGGGTGCCGCTCGCCAAGCTCTCCGCGGGCGAGCGCGTTACGATGGCCGGCATCGTGGTGGCCGCGCGTACCCAGATGACGCGGCGCGGCCGGATGATGGTGGTGATGCTCGACGACGGCACCGCTCAGGTCGAGATCTCGGTGTTCAACGAGCTGTTCGAAAAGCACCGTGAGAAGCTGAAGGAGGATTGCCTGCTGGTGGTCGCCGGCAGGGTCCAGTCGGACGAGTTCTCCGGCGGCCTGCGGGTCAGCGCCGACGAGCTGATGGACCTCGAGACACTGCGCAACCGTCATGCCTCGCTGCTCAAGCTCTTCATGAACGGCCAGGCCGACGCCAGGCGGCTGCAGCAGCTCCTCGGGCCCTACCGTGCCAGCGGTAACGGCAGCTGCCAAGTGCTGGTCGAGTACGAGAACGGAACGGCGCTCTGCAAGCTCGCCCTCGGCGAAACCTGGCGCGTGCGGCCCGACACGAGGCTCATCAGTGAGCTCGGTGCCTGGCTCGCGCCGGAAAACGTCGAGGTCGTGTACAGCGCCCTTTAGCTGTCCCAGCGCACCTCGCAGGGCTCGCGCGTCAGCAGGCTCCTGTGGTGGCGCAGCCATTCGTTCGCCCAGCGCTCGTGCGGATCGATCCGGCGCTGCTCGGCGATGAAACCGGAGAGCTGCGGATAGCAGGCGTCGATCTGCTCGCGCGTCGCCTCGGGCGTGCATGCGATCGGAAAGCCGCCGCCGTGGGAGATCGCGAGGTCGATCAGGCCGCGTTTGAGCTGCGTTAGGCGCACTTGCGCTCCGAGATTGGTGCCTTCGGTGAGGCCGAGGCTGAGCTCGCAGTATTCCGGACCGGGGAGGCGCAGGAACGTTTCCTCGTCCGCGCGCACGCGCCG
Source organism: Burkholderiales bacterium (assembly GCA_045810245.1). Lineage (GTDB taxonomy): Bacteria > Pseudomonadota > Gammaproteobacteria > Burkholderiales > SG8-39 > SCGC-AG-212-J23. The sequence goes on from JBJMWH010000540.1 coordinate 3,706, forward strand.
CACAGCGAGGCTCTCCAGCTCGAGGCGCCATTCAGCACAACGCTCGCGGCACCCAGCCACCAGCGCTTCAAGACTCGCCGGCGGCACCAGCAGCGCCAGCCTGCGCGCCGTGCGCGAGCGCGGCTCGACGAGCGGCTCCGGTGTCTGCGCTTCGGCGATCGCCCGGGCGAGCGATTCGAGCCGCAGGCTGACGCTGTAGATGGCGCCGAATACGCCCTGTCCGCCGACCACCAAGGCGAACAAGCCCGGGTTGTTCATGCGATCGACGCGCCGCAGCTGGCCGTCCGGCGTGACCATGGTGAAGGAGTGCACGTGGTCCACTGTGGGACGTCCATCCGGGCCAGGGGCGTTGCAGGCGAGGCTTTTGCCGATGGTCGGATGCGTGGTGCGCACTTCCTGTGCGTGGCCATCGCCGGGGCGCAGCCGTGCCGCCAGGCTCTTCCACGTGGCGGCCGACTGAACCTCCACCAGACCCCGCGTCTCGTCGACGGCGAGCACGCGATCAAGGCGGGACGCGTCGAACGGCGCACAGGCGCGGACCGACTGGCACAGCTCCTGGGCGGAAAGCGGGGGCTTGGCGGTCATCTTTTCTCTCCCCATCGATGTGACGCGGGCATTCTGGTCCCCGCACCGGCGGCGCGGCAACGGCGGCGAGGAAAGTGGCGCTGCCCAATACCCTCAGACGCGCTACGCGGTCGGTTTGCGCTCGAACCCGGCGTGCGCAGGCTCATCGCCTACGGCCTCGACTCGCAGGTCGTCGACGCGGCAAGCCGCGGGCCCACGGCGGGCCCAGGCAATGAGCTCGGCCACCGGGTCGGCCGGACCTTGGATGAGCGCCTCGACGCTGCCGTCGGTCCGATTGCGGACCCAGCCCGTGACTCCGCGGTCGAGCGCCTCGCAGCAAAGCGCGTCGCGAAACCCGACCCCCTGCACTCGTCCCCTGATCGTCAGCCGTCGCGTAATCATTTAAAAGACCTTAAGGAATCGCTGCAAGCCCCGGAACTAGCTTCTAAAGTTCATGGTAAGCTCGGTTCGCGTCTGGCATAAAGGGATAAAAAAATGCGCATCGCGTTGTTGGTTGTCGCCGGTCTTGCCCTGATCGGTTTTCTCGCCGTCGCGGTGGTCTTGCCGCAACGGGCCGGGGCGGAGGCTCGTGAAGCCGCGCAGGCGCTCATTCTCGGCGCAGAGCCGGCCAAGCAGCAGGTGGCCGCTTACGCCGAGAAGTCGGGCAACCTCGTCGGCGTGGGAAAGGAAGTCAAGGTCGCCGCGAAGAGCGATCCGAAGCACGGCGAGATGAAATGGATCGTTTCCGAGAACGGCGATATCCGGGGCTGGAACGAAAAGAACGCGCTGGAAGTCACTTTCACCCCGATGCTGCAATCGGGCAAGGCAAGCTGGAACTGCAAGGGCTATCCGGTCACGGTGATGCCGGCGAACTGCGGCGGTCGTTCGTAACCGCGGTCAGGATCGCCTGCAGGATTGCCGCCGGCTGCGGGGGGCAGCCCGGCACGGCGACGTCGACGGGCAGCACGTTCGAGACGCGACCCAGGCTCGCGTTGCTTTCACCGAAGATTCCTCCCGTGCAGCCGCAATCGCCGACCGCGACCACGAGCTTGGGCTCCGGCATCGCCGCGTAGGTGCGCAGCAGCGCCTGCTTCATGTTGCGCGAGACCGGCCCGGTAACGAGCAGCAGATCGGCATGCCGCGGGCTCGCCACGAATTTCATCCCCAGTCCCTCGAGGTTGTAGTAAGGGTTGCCCAAGGCATGGATCTCGAGCTCGCAGCCGTTGCACGATCCCGCGTCGACGTGCCGCACTGCAAGCGCGCGGCCGAGACGCGCGAGGACCAGTTCCTCGAGCCGCTGCGAGCGCGCGCGCAGCGCCGGATCGGGCGCGCGCGCCGGCTCGGTGACGATTCCGGCGCGCACGATGCGACGCAGGATTTTGTGCATCAGAGATCTGCGCCCGAGTAGGACAGGTTGAAGGACTTGTTGATCAGCGGAAAGTCCGGGACGATGTTGCCGAGCACCGCGTGCTCAAGCGCGGGCCAGTTAAGCCACGACGGATCGTGCGGATGGCAGCGCCGCACCGTGCCGGCGGCGCCGGCTTCGAGGGCGACGAACACCTCGCCACGCCAGCCCTCGATCCACCCGATGCCCCTCGCGCCTTCAGCCGGCTCGGGTAGTTCGATCCTTGGATCGCCCGCTGGCAGAGAGGCGAGGATCCGCCTCTGCAGGCGAAGCGACTCGAACACCTCCTCGAAGCGCACGACGATGCGCGAAGCGACGTCGCCGTTACGATGCGCGCAGAGCGCAGGTTCGAGCTCGTCGTAGGGCGCCAGGCCCGGGAAGACGCGCGCGTCGATGGCGATGCCGCTTGCCCGCGCCGCCAGGCCGACCACGCCGAGCTCGGCGGCGAGGCGCGCGTCCAGCCTTCCGCAATTGATGCAGCGGTCCTGCAGTCCGGGGTGGTCGTAGTAGATCGCGCGCAGCGCCAGTACTTCCTCCTCGAGGTGCTCTGCTTCCTCGAGAATGGCATTGGTTCCCGCCTGATCCATATCCAGCGCAGTGCCGCCCGGTACGACCCGGTCCATCAGAAGGCGGTGGCCGAAGAGGCGCGCGTTCAGCCGCAGCAGGTCCTCTTTCAGTCGCGAGAACTGCGCCAGGCCGAACGCGAGCCCGCCGTCGTTGCCGATATAGCCGAGATCGCCGAGGTGGTTGGCGATCCGCTCGCGCTCGAGGAGCAGCGCCCGCAGCCATAGGCCGCGACGCGGCGGCGTTGCCCCGACTGCGCTCTCGAGCGCCATGGCGTAGGCCCAGGCAAATGCGACCGTGCTGTCGCCCGAGACCCGGCCTGCGAGGCGCGCGCCCTCGGCGAGGGTCATCGATTCGAAGCGCCTCTCGATGCCCTTATGGACATATCCGAGGCGCTGCTCGAGGCGCAGCACGCGTTCCCCCACCACGGAGAATCGGAAATGCCCGGGCTCAATGATGCCGGCGTGCACAGGTCCGACCGGGATCTCGTGGACGCCATCACCCTCGACCTGGACGAAGGCATAGGGCGCATCGCCGTGGATCAGCCAGGGCCGTTCGTCCTGGCCCGAGCGAAAGCCATGCAGATCGCGGATCGCACGCTGCATGCGCGCCGCGGCGGGGAAGACGGCCGAGAGGTCCGGGTAGGACAAGTCGGTCAGCCGAAGCTCGAGGCGGAGCAGCCGCTCGTGCACAACGCTCAGGGCATGGACCGCCGCGGGCCGCTCGCTCGCCCACAGCGCTCCGAGCCGCCCTCCGTCCTCCTTCACGGAAAGGTGAAGCGGGATCCAGTCGGCCGCGTCGACCGTGTGCCCTTCGACCAGGACACTCATCCGATGAGCTGCGCCGCGCGCCGGTACCAGTCGACCAGGTACGGCGGGATGTAAAGACCGAGCAGCAGCACGATCGCGAGATGGGCGAATACCGGGGCGAGCGCGGGCCGCTGCGGCAGCCGGGCGGCCGTGGGATCGCCGAACACCATGGCCTGCACCTTGCCGAAGATGGCGGCGAACGAGACGCCGAGCGACACCAGCAGGATGGGCGCGGCCCACGGCTGCTGCGCGATCGCGGTGGTGAGGATCAGGAACTCGCTCGCGAACACCCCGAACGGCGGCAGCCCGAGAATCGCCACCGCGCCGAGCATCATGCCCCAGCCGAGCGCCGGGCTCACGCGCACCAGGCCGCGAATTCCCTCCATGAGCTGGGTGCCGCTCTTCTGCGTGGCATGGCCGACGGTGAAGAATATCGCGCTTTTTGTGAGCGAGTGCACCGTCATGTGGAGCAGTCCGGCGAAGCTCGCCACCGGGCCGCCCATGCCGAACGCGAAGGTGATGAGGCCCATGTGCTCGATCGACGAGTACGCGAACATGCGCTTGATGTCGCGCTGGCGCGAGAGGAAGAACGCCGCCACCACCACCGACACGAGGCCGAATCCGGTGAGCAGCGCGGCGGCGAACGGGCGCTCAAGGGCGCCGTCCGTGATCACCTTGAAGCGGATCAGCGCGTACAGCGCGACGTTGAGGAGCAGCCCCGAGAGCACCGCGGAGATCGGCGTCGGGCCCTCGGCGTGCGCATCGGGCAGCCAGTTGTGCAGCGGCACGAGCCCGACCTTCGTGCCGTAGCCCACCAGCAGGAAGACGAACGCGATCGACATCACCGTCGGCTCGAGCCCCGCCTTCACGGAATCGAGGTGCGTCCAAAGGAGTGCCGTCATCCCCGAGCCCAGGATGCGCTCGGCCGCAAAATACACCAGGATCGTGCCGAACAGCGCCTGCGCGATGCCGACTCCGCACAGGATGAAGTATTTCCAAGCCGCCTCGAGCGAGGCGTGCGTGCGGTACAGCGCGACGAGCAGCACGGTGGTGAGCGTAGCCGCCTCCATCGCCACCCACATCACGCCGAGATTGTTGGTCGTGAGCACGAGCAGCATGGTGAAGCAGAACAGCTGGTACATGGCGTGGTACAGGCGCATGCCTGCGTCGGACACCCGCCCGTGCGAGCGCTCGATGCGCATGTAGGGCCGGGAAAAGAGCGCGGTCGTCATCGAGACGAACGCGGTCAGCGCCACCAGGAACACGTTCAGTGAATCGACGAAGAACTGCTCCTCCAGCGCGCTGATCGTGCCTTCTTCGATTACGCGCTCGACCAGAAGCGCGGCGGCGCAGAACGTCACGGCCGAGAAGGCGGCGTTCACCTCGGGGGCGTAGCGGCGATGCCCGATCAGCGCGAGCACCGCGGCGCCCGCGAGCGGCGCAACAAGAATGGCCGCCTCCGCGCCCATCACTGCTCCTTCAGCCGCTCGAGGTGGCGGGTATCCACGGAATCGAAGCGGCTGCGGATCTGGAACAGGAACACGCCCAGGATCAGCGAAGCGACCAGCACGTCGAGCGCGATGCCGAGTTCGACCACCATCGGCATGCCGTACACCGTGGCCGTGGCGGCGAAGAACAGGCCGTTTTCCATCGCCAGGAACGCCACCACCTGAGGCACTGCCTTGGAGCGCGTGATCATCATCAGGAACGAGAGCAGCACCGTGGCGAGGGCGATGCCGAGCGTGGAGCGCGTCACCGTCCCGGCGAGGAGCGAAATGGGCGCGGCGAGGTTGAACGCGAGGATCACGAGCACCAGCCCAAAGATCATGAGGGTAGGGATGTTGACCAGGGTCTCGACGTCCCACTTGACGTTGAGCCGGCGGATGAGCCGGTGCAGGATCCACGGCAGCAGGAACACCTTGAGGAGCAGCGTCACCGCCGCGGACCAGTAGAGGTGATTCTGGGCCGTGATCATGGCTACCAGCGCCGTGGCCATGAAAAGCACGAGTCCCTGGGCGGCGAACAGGTTGATCAGGGAGAGGATGCGCCGCTGCGACAGCATGGCGAAGGCGAGCAGCAGCAGCACCGCGGCGAGGAGGTTGACCAGCTGAGGCCCGTAGTGCGCGAGCATCAACGCTCCAGCAGCACGTGAACCAGCAGCGCGAGGACCGCGAGCATGAATGCGGTGCCGAGGAATTCCGGAGCGCGGAAAATGCGCATCTTCGCGCTCACCATCTCGATCGCGGCGAGCGCTGCCCCGCCCACTGCCAGCTTGACGGCGAACGCGGGCAGAGCGAGGAACAGTCCCGCCCAGTCGCCACCCTGGGCCACGCCGAATGGGAAGTACAGCGCCATCCCGATGCAGGAGTAGACGAAGAGCTTGAGGCTCGCGGCCCATTCGATCATGGCCAGGTGGCGTCCCGAGTATTCGAGCACCATCGCCTCGTGGATCATGGTGAGCTCCAGGTGCGTTGCCGGGTTGTCCACCGGGATGCGCGCGTTCTCCGCCAGCGAAACCATCGTGAACGCGACCCCCTCGAAGGCGAGGGAGGGCTGGATCAAGAAC
>JBJMWH010000541.1:0-3327 GCA_045810245.1 Burkholderiales bacterium
TCCCGCCGCCATATTCACCCTTGGGGATGGTCCCCTCGAACCCGCCGTAGTCGAGCGGATGGTCCTCCGTCCGCATCGCGAGCCGGTTCTCGCCGGGGTCGAGGCTGGGCCCCTTGGGCACGGCCCAGCTCTTCAGCACGCCGTCGAGCTCGAGGCGGAAGTCGTAGTGCAGCCGCGTGGCGGCATGGCGCTGGATGTAATAGCGCAGTTTCTTGCGCGGCGCGCTCCTGGGCTCCCCACGAGGCTCCGGCGTGATCGAGAAATCGCGCATCTCGCGATACCGCTGGAGTCGCTCAGCCATAGTGGATGCTCCAGAGCAAAGCATGAGCCCGAACGGTGCGCGCCCGGTAATTGCTACAGGAACTGAAACATTTACAGGTTTTGGGCTGGGCCTCCCGGCGCGCGGCCGCTGGCATGGGCCTTGCAGACCGCAGGGCTGAAAGGACACTCATGGGCCCAGCGATCGCCCTTCGGTTGCGGCAACACCTTACCCTTACACCGCAGGTCCAGCAGGCGTTGCGCCTGCTGCAGATGTCGGCGCTCGAGTTCGCCCAGGAGATGGACCAGGCGCTCGCTTCGAACCCGTTCCTCGAGGAAACCGGTGAGGCGCAGCCAACGCCTCGCGAGAGCTCATCGAGCAGCATCGAGGAGGTTGTGGTGCCGCAGGAAGCGCCGAGCGGCGGCGGCGGCGCCGAGCGCGACCACGAGGAATGGTCGGGCGCTTCCGAGGCGCAACCGACGTTGCGTGAGCACCTGCGCGAGCAGCTCATGATCTCGCCTATGGGAAGCCGCGACCGCGCGCTCGCCCACATGGTGATCGACAGCCTCGATGACGACGGCTATTTCAAGCTGTCGTTCGAGGAGCTCGCGGCGTTGGTACCGGCCGAGCACGACGTGCGGGCAGAGGATTTCCTCGCTGCGCTTCGCTTGGTGCAGAGCCTCGACCCGGCCGGCGTGGCGGCGCGCAACCTCGAGGAATGCCTCGAGCTTCAGCTCCTGAACCTCGAGGAGGACACGCCCGGGCGGGCCTGCGCGCTCGACATCGTGCGCGGCCGCCACCTGCAGCTTCTCGGCAATCGCGAGTGGGCGCGGCTTCAGCATGCGGTGGCGTGCGACGAGCACACGCTGCACACCGCGCGGGCGCTCATCCGCACGCTCGATCCCAAGCCCGGCCATCGCTTCGGCTCGCCGGAAGCGCGTTACGTCGTTCCCGACGTGGTGGTGAGGAAGGTGCGCGAGCGCTGGGTCGCGAGCATCAACCCGGCGTCGCTGCCGCGGGTGCGGCTGAACCGCGCCTATGCCGAGGCGCTGCAGAGCCGCGGCTCGAGCCAGTCGCTGTCGCGGCAGCTGCAGGAGGCGCGCTGGCTGCTGCGCTCGATCGAGCAGCGCTTCGCCACCATCCAGCGCGTGGCCGACGCAATCGTCGCGCGCCAGCGCGGGTTCTTCGAGTACGGCGAAGTCGCGATGAAGCCGCTCACGCTCAAGCTGATCGCGGGCGAGCTCGGGCTGCACGAGTCGACCGTCTGCCGCGTCACCAACAGCAAGTACATGGCGACGCCGCGCGGCCTGTTCGAGTTCAAGCACTTCTTTTCGCGGCGCCTCGCCACGGATAGCGGCGGCGCCGCCTCGGCGACCGCGGTGCGCGCGGTCATGAAGGAGCTCATCGCCGCGGAGGACCCGCGGGCGCCGCTCTCGGATGCCGAGCTCGCGCGGCTGCTCGCCCAGCAGGGGTTGCGCGTGGCGCGCCGCACGATCACCAAGTACCGTGCGTTGATGCGGCTGCCGAGCGTCGATGTGCGCCGCGCGGACCTCAGGAGGTAGAGCGATGTCGAAGATCATCGCCGGAAGGTTCGACGCCACGCTCGACGCGGACGGCGCGATCGAGGCGCTGCATCGCGAAGGCTTCGCGAGCGATGAGATCGATTCGTTCTACGTCTCGCCGGCGGGTCAAAACGCCATGACGCCGTTGGGCGGCGACGCGCCGCACGCGAGCGCCGGATCGCGCTTCGCGGGCTTCGGCGCCGTCACCGGGGCGCTCGTCGGCGCCGTGCTGGGGGCGCTAGTCGGACTCGCCGTCGACAGCCGCTACGGCGCGGTGGCCGTGCTCTTCGCCGCCGGGGTCGGCGCCTACCTCGGCTCCTTCGTCGGGACCATGCGCAAGGTGCGCGCGGCCCGTCCGGGCGAGGCTTCGGTAGAACATCCGGCCGAGCCCAGGGGCGGACGCCTGGTCGCGGTCAAGGCCGACCGCCCGGAAGCCGACACAGCGGCGCTCAGAGTGCTGCGCGAGTTCGGGGCGCGCGACCTCGGCCGTGCCGACGGCACCTGGCGCAACGGCTGGAAAGACTTCGACCCTCGCGCCCCTCTGATGACGCCTTAGCTTTCCTCAAAGACCCAGGTTTCGCTCGGCGAACTCCCAGTTGAGCCGCTCGCCGATTACGCCCGAGAGATAACGCTCGCGCTGATTGCGGTAGTCGACGTAATAGGCGTGCTCCCAGACGTCGATCGTGAGCAGGCAGCGTTTGCCGTGCGCCATGGGCGTGTCGGCGTTGGACGTGGTCACGACCGCGAGCTTCCCGCCGTCCTCGATCAACCATGCCCAGCCGCTGCCAAACTGGTCGGTCGCAGCCTGGGCAAGCTGATCGGTAAAGCGCTCATAGCTGCCGAAGTCCGCGTCGATCCGACGGGCGAGCGCCGCCGAAGGGCGCAGCTTCTTCGGCGAGAGCGAGCTCCAGTAAAACGCGTGGTTCCAAGCCTGCGCCGCGTTGTTGAAGAGCTTGCCCTTGGAGGCCCGCACCACGTCCTCGAGCGTCGCGCCGCGCACCGCTTCCTTCTGCAGCAGTTGATTCATCGTGTCGACGTACTTGCGATGATGCTTGCCGTGGTGCAGCGCGAGCGTCTCGGCCGAGATCACGGGCGCAAGCGCATCCTCCGCATACGGAAGCGGAGGCAGATCGAAATGTAGGGCCTGCACGGCCTTTGCAGTCGCTGTGCTCATGGCATCTCCTCGATGGATAAGGGCCGCCTCGCAAGTTTCACGCCGGCAGAGCCCCTAAAGAAAGTACTCCCATTGCCGCGCGAGCCATTCCTTGAACCGCTCGCCCGCGGGCCGCTGCGCCCATTGCTTCGGATCGACCGGAACCGACGCCGCGACGTCGAGCTCGAAGCGCCGCTCGAGCTCGTGGGCGAAGCCGCTGTCGTGCAGGATTAGATCGGCCTCATAGTTGTGGACGAAGCTTCTCCAATCTAGATTGGTCGAGCCGACGCTCGACCAGACTCCGTCGATCACCGCCGTCTTTGCGTGCATCAGCGCCTCGTGCCATTCGAAGA
>JBJMWH010000542.1:0-6464 GCA_045810245.1 Burkholderiales bacterium
GACCGCGCGGGCTTCGGCCTCGAGACGCTTTGCAAGCGCGCCGTAGGTGAGTGTCTTGCCGCGCGGAATCTCGCACAACGCACCCCAGAGGCGGCGCTGGAACGGCGTGCCTTCTATGAGGAGCGGCAGGTCGAAGGCCGCGTCGGGGTCCTGAAGATAGCGCTCGAGCTGCCGCGCGGCGCGCTCCGCAAGACGATTTTGCGGTTCCACGACGCAAACCGAGGAGGGTAAATAGCGGATCTCCGACACCAGCTCGTCACGGGTCTTCACCGCCACTTTCATCCACGGAAACGCGACGACTAGGTCGAACATAGCCGCTCGATCTGCGCGAGGAGGTCGTCGGGGACTTCGAGGCCGGCCCGTGAGGCGCGCTCGGCCGCGAAACGCCGCGCGCCGGGCAGGCGCACCTCGGGATCCGAGAGCATCGTGGACACGACGGTTTCGACGCGCTCGGCGAACCGGTCGGTTCCCGCCAGGGCGCCGGGATCGATGGCGATGAAGGCCTGGCCGATGCGCGGCTTGTTGCCCTGCTCGGAAAAGAACGAGTCGGCTTCGGCACCGATGGCGGCGCCGGTGAGCGAAGCGCAGATGAGCTCGAACATCAGCGCGAGCATTGCGCCTTTCGCGCCGCCGATCGGGAAGAGGCTGCCGTGCTCGATGGCCTCCTTCGGGTCGGTGGTCGGCTTGCCGTGCCGGTCGAGCGCCCAGCCCTCCGGGATGCGCTCGCCCTTTCGCATCGCCATCATGATGCGTCCGCGCACCACCGTAGTGAGCGCGAGGTCGATTACAACCGGATCGGCATCACGCCGAGGAAACGCCGCCGCCACGGGGTTGGTGCCGAAGAGCGCCTTCTTGCCGCCCCAGGCCGGGATCGCCGCCGGCGAGTTGGTGAACGCGAAGCCCACGAGGCCGGCCTCGGCGAGGCCGAGCAAATGGATGCCCAGGACACCGGCGTGCGAGCTGTTGCGGATGCCGGCGAACGCGATGCCGTTGCGGCGCGCGCGCTGCATCACCTCGGCCACGGCCCATTCCACCGAGACGTATGGCAGGCCGTCGCGGTTGTCGATCAGGCAGGCGCCGGCGCGATCGCTCACCATGGCCGGATGCGCAGTGCCGTCGGCGCGGCCGTTGCGCAGCATCGTGCAGTAGAAAGGCACGCGCGACATGCCGTGCGTCGGGAGGCCCTGCGACTCGGCCTGCACGAGGTGCCGCGCCGCGGCCTGAGCCATCGCGGGGTGCGCGCCCGCGCGCTCCAGCGCGGTCGACCCAAGTCGAAACAGTTCTTGCGCTTGCTTCTTCACAGGGATGATTCTAAGTTCATTTCAAAAGGAGACCCGATGGGCAAGATGATCGAACTTACCGCGTCCGACGGCCACAAGCTTGCCGCCTACCGCGCCGAACCCTCCGGCAAGCCGCGCGGCGGCATCGTCGTGATCCAGGAGATCTTCGGAGTCAACAGCCACATCAAGCAGGTCGCCGACGGCTATGCCGCCGACGGCTACCTGGCGATCGCGCCCGCGCTTTTCGACCGCGTGCAGAAGAACATCGACCTCGGCTACACGCCCGACGACATCGCCAAGGGACGCGAGATCCGCGGCAAGGTCACGAACGACATGGCGGTCAAGGACGCCGAGGCGGCGGTGAAAGCCGCCTCAGGCGCCGGCAAGGTCGGAATCGTCGGCTACTGCTGGGGCGGGTTCGTCACCTGGCTCGCGGCGAACAAAATCTCGGGCCTCTCGGCCGCGGTGCCCTACTACGGCGGCGGGATCCTGGACCACACCGGACTTGCCCCGAAGGTGCCCCTCATGGGTCACTTCGGCGACAAGGACCAGCACATTGCGGTCGACGGCGTGAAGAAGCTGGCGGAGAAATATCCGCAGCACCCGATCTTCATCTATTCAGCCGACCACGGCTTCAACTGCGACCACCGCGGCTCCTACAACGCGCCGGCGGCAAAGCAGGCACGCGAGCGCACGCTGGAGTTCTTTCGGAAACACATCGGTTAGGTGTGGAGCGGTAGAAGCCCCGCTTAAATCGTATCCGCGTCCGGTCCGAGTAAGGCGCGGCGAAACCGCGCCTTGAGGAGCGTCCCTTCGCGCGGCGGCAGCGCGAGCGGGATCTTCTCGGCCTGTACTTTGACTACGGCGAAGTTGGGGCCGGGCTGGGCGTGAATGGCTTGCCGCAGGTTTTCAAAAGGACAAATCTTCAGGCCGCAGCCGCGAGCGACGGCCTCGAGGTCGACGCCGTGCGCGGTGTGCGTGGTCTGCATCCCGGTCTCGCCGTAGCGCTCGTTGTCGATCACCACGATGCTCAAGTTGGGCGGCCGCTGCACGCCGATGGTCGCGAGCGACCCCAGTCCCATCAGCATCTCACCGTCGCCGGTGATGACGAGCACGCGCCGCTGCGGCTGCGCGAGCGCGAGCCCGAGGCCCATCATCGCGGCCTGGCCCATCGCGCCCCACAGCGGGAAGCTGAGCGGCGAATCGCCCGCCGCGGTGATGTCCCAGGCGGTCGAGCCGAGACCCGCGATGACCAGAAGCTCGCCCCGGTTTTCAAGCATCTGCTTGACCACGTCGCGCCGATTTCTTGTTGAGACCTGAGTCATTGGCTGGTTTGGTCCTGGAAGCTCTTGATGCCGATCACACGCTGGGGGATCAGCACCGCCACGGACGCGTAGCTGTTGTAGGCAAGGCGCAGTGCCGCGTTGAGCGTCGGCGCAATCTCGTCGGCCGTGTCCGGGCGGTGGACCACGGTGCCCATCGCCTCGAGCACCGTGCGCGTCGCCTGTCCCATCGGCACCTGCCAGGGGTTGAACTCGCCTTCCTCGCCACGCATGGTGACGATCGTGATCAGCGGGAAGCGGCACTCCTTGATCGTGCCCAGCGCATTGACGACGTTCCCCACGCCGCTCGACTGCATCAGGAGCACGCTGCGCGCGCCGCCGAGCCAGGCGCCGGCGGCGAGGCCGATGCCTTCCTCTTCGGTGCTCAACACCACGGCGCGCATCGAGTTGTCCGCCTGGCAGAGCTCGATCAGCCGCTTGTGCCCTGCGTCGGGGACATAGCCGACCAGGCGGATCTGGGCCGCGGCGAGCTCGCGGTGGATCGCTTCAGGCCACATGCTCGAGCAGCGTCTGGCCGGGCCGCACGCGCGTGAACGCCACGGGTTTCATGATGACCCGCAATGCATCTTCCCGGGAGGAAATGCTGGTGAACGTCGATGTTTCGAGCGCGCTCGAGTCGGGATGCTCGGAGCGGAAATGCGCGCCGCGCGAATCCTTGCGCGCGATCGCCGCTTCGATGATCGCGCGGCTGACTGCAACCAGGCTCTTCATGTTCATCCAATCGTGCCAGGTCAGGTTGAAAGCCCGATTATGGTCGCCCAGGCCGCTTGCATCGAGTTCCGTTTCGAGGCTTGCCAGCTCGCGCCGAGCATCTTCGAGGCCCGGCCCGTCGCGGATGATGCCGACCTTTTCCCACATGACGTCGTGGAGCCTTTCGCGGATCCGCTCCAGGCTGGTGGATGCAGTTTTCTTGAATGGCGCTTCGCATGCGGCGAGCGCAGCGTCGATGGCGTCGGAATCAGGAGTCTCGAATCCGCGCGCGCGGATCCAGCCGGCCATCACGTCGCCGGCCACGGCGCCGAACACGGTCGAGTTGGCCACGCCGTTGCCGCCGAGCCGGTTCGCCCCGTGCACGCCGCCGGAATCCTCGCCGGCGACGAAGAGCCCCGGCAGGACCGTGCTGCAATCGGCGCGGAACTCGACCCCGCCCATCATGTAGTGCGCGGTCGGCACGACTTCCACCAGCCCGCCGGCGAGGTCGAAGCCGCAGTCGGCGCAGCGCTCCACCATGCCCTTGAACTCGCGCGCCACGCGCTCGGGGCCGAGGTGGGCCATGGAAATGTAGAGCCCGCCGTGCGGACTGGTATTTTTTTTGACGATTTCAGAATACATGGCACGCGAGACCACGTCCCGCGTCGCCCGCTCGGCGAGCCGATCGTACTGCGGCATGAAGCGCTGCTTCGCGCCGTTCAGGAGATGGCCGCCGGAGCCGCGCAGCCCCTCCTCGAGGACCGTGCCCGTCATGCGGGTATGCGGGCCGGCGAGGAGCCCCGTGGGGTGGAACTGCACCATCTCCATGTCGCGCAGCGGCAGCCCGGCGCGCAGCGCCATCGCCAGGCCGTCGCAGCTCTTGTCGCCCGAGGGCGTGTGGTACTTGTACATCGTCGGCCCGCCGCCCGTGGCGAGGAGCACCGCCCTGGCCCGCACGAAGACGTACTCGCCGGTTCGCATGTCGATCATCAGGACGCCGGCCACCGACTCGCCCGCCTTGCTCTTGATGATCTCCACCGCACGATGTTCTTCGAGGCGGTGGATGCGGCGCGCCCACACCTGTTCGGCGAGGCGGTTGATGATCTCGATGCCGGTGAGGTCGCCCTTGTGCACGGTGCGGTCGAAGGTCTGGCCGGCGAACGCCTTCTGGTGCACCGTGCCGTCGGGGTTGCGATCGAAGAAGCAGCCGAGCTCGTTTTCCAGCTCGTGAATTCTTTCTACCGCCAGCGTGACCAGCATCCACGCGAGGTCCTGGTCGGGCAGCCACTTGCCGCCTTCGATGGTGTCCATGAAGTGGCGCTCGACCGAGTCCTCCTTCGCCAGCGCGACGTTGTAGCCGCCCTGGACCATGCGGGTGCAGCCGCACTTGCCCAGGAGTCCCTTCACCGCGACGGTGATCGCCGCCTGCGGCGCCGCCTTTTGCGCGTGCAGCGCGGCGAACAGGCCGGCGCCGCCCGAGCCGAGGATCAGGATGTCGGTTTCAAGCGAGCGCACGGCGCCTTCCGAGCATCTGGACCGCCATCGAAACCGCGATCAGGCAGAAGCCGGCGATGCGCGACCACCGCTCGGGGTAGACGAGGAGGAAGCCTGCGGAGATGAGGAGCAGGCGTACCGCAGGTCCGGCATTCCTGTACAACCAACCCTGAAACCCGGTGACGAGCGCCATGATGCTCAGCGCCGCGATGAAGGTGATGAGGGCGATCGATCCCCAATCGGCGTCCGCGAGCGCCTTGAACGATCCGGTGAGAAGCAGTCCGCTGCCCTGAGGGTCGAGCACGAAAAAGAACGGCACGAGAAACGCCGGGGTGGTGTACTTCCAGCATTGCAGCGTCGTCTTGTACGGATCGCCGCCGGTGATCGCGGCCGCGGCGAAGGGCGACAGCGCCGTCGGCGGCGAGACTTCGGACAGCACGGCGTAGTAGAAGATGAACATGTGCGCCGCGAACTCGGGCACCTTGAGCGCGATGAGCGCTGGAGCGGCGATCACCGCACAGATGATGTAGCTTGCGGTCACCGGCACCGCGAGGCCGACGATCCATACGATGAGCGCAGTGTAGATCGCGGTCAGCAAGAGCGAGCCCCCGGCGTAGGCGAGCACGATCGAGCTGAACTTGAGGCCGAGCCCGGTAAGCGTCACCACGCCTACGATGACCCCGGCGCCTGCGCACGTCGCGGCGACGTTCAGCACCGCGATCGAGCCGCCCTGCAGCGCCTTGAGCAGGCCCGAGTCGATCAGCCCGCGGGCGATGGGCACGCGCCGTTCGAAGATCTCGTAGGGAATAAGCGTCGTGTCGCGCCGCAGGAAGCTCGTGGCCAGGGCGACCACGGTGGCCCAGAACACCGACAGCTCGGGCGAGAAGTTGAGCAGCATGAAGGCGATGATCGAGACCAGCGAAAGGAAGTGGAACCAGTATTTCTTCGACAGCGCCCACGCCGACTCCACCTGCTCGAAGACCGCCTGCTTGACGCCGAACTTGCGCACGTCGATCTCGACCATCAGGAACAAGGTGAGGTAGTACAGCAACGTCGGGATGACGGCCATCAGCAGCACGTCGAGGTACGAGATCTTCAGGAACTCGGCGATGATGAAGGCCGCGGCGCCGAGCACCGGGGGCGAGATGATCGCGCCGAGGCCGCCCGCGGCGAGCAGGCCGCCCGCCTCCTCCTTGCTGTAGCCGACCTTCATCAGCATCGGCGCAGCGACCGCGCCCAGCGTGACGGTCGTGGCGACGCCCGACCCGGAGGGCCCGCCGAGCAGGAACGACGCAAGCGTGACCGTGCGCCCGGCCCCGGTGGGCTTGCCGCCCATGGCGGAGAAGGAGAAGTCGATGAAGAACTTGCCGGCGCCCGAGTATTGTAGAAAGGCGCCGTAGATCGTAAACAGGATGATGAGCGACGAAGACACCGCGATCGCGGTGCCGTAGATGCCCTCGAGCGTCATGTACATGTGCCCGACCAGGCGGTCCACCTCGTAGCCCTTGTGCGTCCACGGCGCCGGCAGGTAGGGCCCGAAGAACGCGTACGCGAGGAACGACGCCGTGATCACCGGAAGGATCCAGCCGGTGGTGCGGCGCATCGCCTCGAGCACCAGCAGGACCAGCAGCACGCCGAACGCCACGTCCCAGTCGGT
>JBJMWH010000543.1:0-5607 GCA_045810245.1 Burkholderiales bacterium
GGCCGCATGACCGGCATCGTCTCGCGCGGCGGCTCGATCATGGCGAAGTGGTGTCTCGCGCACCACCGGGAAAGCTTCCTCTACACGCATTTCGAGGACATCTGCGAGATCATGGCCGCGTACGACGTGTCGTTCTCCCTCGGCGACGGGCTGCGCCCCGGCTCGATCTTTGACGCGAACGATGAGGCTCAGCTGGCTGAATTACGAACTTTAGGGGAATTAACGAAAAAAGCCTGGGCGCACGATTGCCAGGTCATGATCGAGGGCCCCGGCCACGTGCCGATGCAGCTCATCAAGGAGAACATGGAGCTGCAGCTCAAGTATTGCGACGAGGCCCCTTTCTACACCCTCGGGCCGCTCACCACCGACATCGCGCCCGGCTACGACCACATCACGAGCGCCATCGGCGCGGCGATGATCGGCTGGTACGGCACGGCGATGCTGTGCTACGTGACCCCCAAGGAGCACCTCGGCCTGCCGAACAAGAAGGACGTGAAGGACGGCATCATCGCCTACAAGATCGCGGCGCACGCCGCCGACCTCGCGAAGGGGCACCCCGGCGCGCAGCAGCGCGACAACGCGCTCTCCAAGGCGCGCTTCGAGTTTCGCTGGGCCGACCAGTTCAACCTCGGCCTCGATCCCGACACCGCGCGCGAGTTCCACGACGAGACCCTGCCGCAGGAGGGTGCCAAGGCGGCGCACTTCTGCTCGATGTGCGGGCCGCATTTCTGCTCGATGAAGATCACGCAGGACGTGCGCGAGTACGTCGAGCGCGGCATGAAGGAGAAGGCAGTCGAGTTCGTGAAGAAGGGCGGCGAGCTCTACAACCCTAGGCCTTGAATAGCGCCTCGGCGCTGATCCCGGCCTCGCCGTATTCAAGCGTGCGCTTGATGCGGTACGCCTCGCCCGTTGCGGTCTTGTGCCCGCGCGAAAGGTCGAGCAGCTTCTGCGGCCTGAGCGGATTGCCGGCGGCGTCGCGCACGATCATGACGCGCGGCTGCAGGCGCCGCTCGGAATGCTGCCCGATCACGATGCCGCGCTCGCCGCTGTTCAGCTCGACCACGCAGCCCAGCGGAAAGATGCCGATACAACGGATGAATTGCTCGACCAGCGCGGCGTCGAAGAATGTGCCGCGCCACTTGTAGAGCATGTTGAGCGCCGCCGAGGGCGAAACCGCCTGCGCGTACGGGCGCGCCGAGGTCAGCGCGTCGAAGGTGTCCACGATGGCGGCGATCGAGCCGACCATGCCGATCTGCGCGCCCTTGAGGCCTTTGGGATAGCCGCTGCCGTCGTGGCGCTCGTGGTGCAGCAGCGCGAGCTCGGCGAGCTGCGGCGGCAGCCCCGGCGTCGCGTTCAGAATGTCCGCCGAGTGCTCCACGTGCCGCCGCGCCTGCTCGAGCTCCGCTTGCGTCAGGCGCTCGTACTTTCGCAGGATCTCGTCGGGCACCCGCAACTTGCCGATGTCCTGCATCAGGCCGAGACAGCCGAGCAGCGAGATGTACTCGACCGAGAGCTCGAGGAAGCGCCCGAAGCAGGCCATGTAGACGGCCGTGTCGAGCGAGTGGGAATGGGCGTAGTCGCCCTTTTCGCGCAGGCGTGACAGGAGCATCAAGGCGTCCGGGTTGCGCAGCACGCTCTGCGTCATGGCATCGATTGCCTGAGCGACGCTTCCCGCGTCGAGCGTCTGATTCGCGCGCACGGCGTTGAGCGCATCGCGCAGGGCGCCTAGCGTATCGCCTTGGGCGAGCGTCGCCCGCTCGACTTCAGCCTCGACCGGTACCTGAACCGCGTAGCGCGGAGTCACGGGCTTGAGGGCGTGCTGCCGTGCCGGCGCGCTGCGCGCCTCGTCGACCAGCACCCATTTGCAGAAGCCCTTCAGGATCTCGAGCTCTGCTTCGGTCTGCAGCACGAATCCCTGGAACGCGAATGGCGTGTCCGTCCAAGGGCGGTCGAGCTGCGACACGTACATGCCGAAGCGCAGCTCCCCCACCGGGACGTTTTTCTTCAAAATAGGATCCTTTGGGTCTTAAGATAGGGCATGCTGCAGGAGGCGCCCAAGGATTTTTCCGGCATCACGCGCGAGGGCGCCTCGCCCCAGCTTCTGCGCGAGCGCTGCGACTTCGCCTACCGCCGCCTCGTCCCCGCCGCCGGCGGCACCCTGGCGGTCAGCATCATCCTCAGCGCCTTCCTCTGGCGTTCCGAGGCCCCCGAGGTGGTGCTGTCCTGGCAAATCCTGATGGTCGTGCTGGCCGCGTTCGTGGTCGGCCTCGGCTGGGCCTACCGCCGCGCCGCCGATCGCGCGGACCAGGCGGGCACGTGGGCGCGGCGCCTCGCGATCGGCGCGGCCGCGCTCGGCGCGGGCTGGGGCTACGGCGCCGCGGTGTTCTTTCCGGGCAGCGTCGATCACCAGGTGTTCCTGTCGTTCATCGTCGCGCTGGTCACCGCGGGCGCGCTGCCGATCTTCTCGACGCTGTGGTGGGTATACGCCATCTACGCCGGCGCGGTGATGCTGCCGTTCAACGTGGTGCTGTTCTCGCACGGCACCGAATTCCTGCGCCTGCTCGGGGCGGCAGTGCCGCTGCTCTACGTCGCGAACGTGATCACCGCCTACGAGCTCGGGCGCGCCTTCCTCGCGGCTTACGGCCTGCGCACCGCCTACCAGCGCCTGTCCGCCGACAATGCCGAGATCCAGGCGCAGCTCGCCGAGCAGCTCGACAGCCTGCTCGACGCGCACCGCGAGGTGCAAGCCGCAGGCCGCAAGCTGCGCCTGTTTTCCGAGCGCGCCCCGATCTCGGTGTTCGAGCTCGACCCCGGCGCCACGATTCTCGACATGAACCCTGCGGCCGAGAACCTCTTCGGCTATGCCGCCCCCGAGCTGGTGGGCCGCAGCTGGATCGCGATGGTGCTCGGCCCCGAGGAGCGCAGCCGCGCACAGACCTGGTGGCCCGGATTCGTCGCCGCCGGGAAGCCCGTCACGCTGATCGCCGAGCAGTGCCTGCGACGCGACGGCCTCGAGCTCGCCTGCGAGTGGACCCTGACCCCGCTGTCGGACGAAGAGGGCCGCGTCAACTCGATCGTCCTCCAGGGGCGCGACATCACGCAGCAGCGCGCGGCGGAGCGCATGCGCAGCGAGTTCACCTCGACGCTGAGCCATGAGCTGCGCACGCCGCTCACCTCGATCCTCGGCTCGCTGCAGCTCCTGCGCAGCGGAGCGCTGGGCGACATGGACCGCGACCAGGGCGAGCTGGTCGAGGTCGCCGAAAGGAACGGCCAGCGCCTGCTCGACCTCATCAACGAGGTGCTCGACATCGAGAAGATGGAGTCGGGCCGGCTCACCCTCATGCCCGAGCCCATGCCGATCGATTCGCTCCTGAACGAGTCGGTGCGCCTGAACCAGGGCTACGCCGACCGCTTTCGCGCCAATCTCGCCCTGCACGGCACGGTGCCGGGCGTCATCGTGCGCGCCGACCGCAAGCGCCTGATGCAGGTGATGACCAACCTGCTCTCGAACGCCGCCAAGTTCTCGCCGCCCAACAGCGCGGTCGACGTGAGCGTGTCCAGGCAAGGCGACACGGTGCGGGTCGAAGTGAGCGACCGCGGTCCGGGCATCCCGGAGGCCTTCCGCTCGAAGATCTTCGGCCGCTTCGCCCAGGCCGACTCGGCCGATTCGCGCATCAAGGGCGGCACCGGCCTCGGGCTCGCCATCAGCAAGCGGCTGATCGAGCTGATGCAGGGGCGCATCGGCTTCGAGGACCGGGCCGGCGGGGGCACCACGTTCTTCTTCGAGCTGCCGGTGCTGAGCTCCGCGGAAGGCGAGGCCGACAGCGCCGTGCGCGTGCTCCTCACCGAGCCCGACAGCGTCACCGCCGAATACCTCACCATGGTGCTGGAGCGGGCGGGCTATCGCGTCGATCCCGCACCCGACCCGGGGGCGGTCGGCGAGCTGCTCGAGCGCTGGAGCTACGGCGCCTGGCTGCTCGCGCGCCGGCTCGAAGGCATCGACACCCTGGCGCTCCTCGAAGAGCTGCGGCCGCGCCTGCGGCACACGCCCGTGATCATGCTCGCCGGACTGACGAGCGACGAAGCAGGGGTCGTCGAGCCCCGGCGCCACGGCATCGCCGACTGGCTTTCCAAGGCCGACTCGCGCACCCGGATCCTGGAAGTCGTCGACCAGGCGACCGGGCGAGTCGCTTCCTGATCCGCGATGGAATGGATCGTCGCCGCCGTGGCCGTGGTGCTCGCGCTGCCCGTCGCCATGTATGTCGGGCAGGACCGGCTGATCTTCCATCCGCAGCCGATCGTCGAGGGGGCAAGCGTCTTTCCCGGCACGGCAAGCGTGTTCATGCAAGCGCGCGACGGTACCCGACTGCACGCCTGGCACCTCGCGGGCTCGCCGCTGGTGCTTTACTTCGGCGGCAACGCCGAAGATGTCGCATGGAATCTGAAGCGGCTGGCGCAGCAGGCGCCCGGCGCCGGCTGGTTGCTGGTCGACTACCGGGGCTACGGTGCGAGCGACGGCTCGCCGTCCGAAGCAGCGTTGAGCGCCGACGCAATCGAGTGGTTTGACTACGCGAAGCAGAAGCTCGACGCGCAAAGCATCCTGGTGTTCGGCCGCAGCCTCGGCAGCGGCGTCGCCGTCCAGCTCGCGGCCGCGCGGCCGGTCCGGGCCGTGATCCTCGCGACGCCTTTCGACAGCCTGACGAACGTGGCCCGGCACCACTATCCCTACCTGCCGGTGCGCTGGATCCTGAAGCACCCGTTCGACTCGTCAGGCCGTGCGCCTTCGATCGCCGCGCCGCTGCTCTGCCTCGTCGCCGAGCGCGACGAAGTCATCCCGATGGTCCACTCGAGACGCCTGTTCGATGCGTGGCAGGGACCCAAGCGGTGGGTGGAGCTGGACGGCGCGGGCCACAATAATACCGACGAGATGCCTGCATTCTGGCAGGCCATCAGGGAGTTCCTTGGCCAACCTCATTGACGCGCTGGTCCTCGGCATCGTCGAGGGCCTGACCGAGTTCCTGCCGATTTCCTCGACCGGCCACCTGATCCTCGCGGGCGAGCTGCTCGGGGCGAACGACGAGCGCTGGAACGTCTTCAACATCGTCATCCAGACCGGCGCCATGCTTGTCGTGGCGTGGGAGTATCGCGCGCGGTTCTTCAAGGTCGATTTGCAGCTCTACCGGAATCTGATCGTGGCGTTCTTCCCGGCGGCCGTGCTGGGACTGCTGTTCTCCAAGTACATCAAGGCGTATCTCTTTCACGCGGTGCCGGTGGCGCTCGCCTTCATCGTCGGCGGCGTCGTCATCCTGCTGGTCGAAAAAAGATCCTTTCGGCCGCGCGTCGAGAGCACGCAAGCCATGACGTGGCTGGATGCCTTGAAAGTCGGGATCGCACAATGCTTCGCGCTGATTCCGGGCACCTCGCGCTCGGGGGCGACCATCATCGGCGGCATGCTCTTCGGCCTGTCGCGCAAGGCGGCAACCGAGTTCTCGTTCTTCCTCGCCGTACCGACGCTGGTCGCTGCCGGACTCTACGACCTCTGGAAGCACCGCGACCTGCTCTCCGCCGCCGACGCGCCGATCTTCGGCGTGGGCATGGTGGTCTCCT
>JBJMWH010000544.1:0-4504 GCA_045810245.1 Burkholderiales bacterium
GGAGGAACTCGCGGGCTTCATCCTCGGCGAATCGAACCGCCTCGGCCCGCTGCTGACGAAGGGCGCCTAGCCCACTAGGCTCGTTCCAGAATGACGGCGAGGCCCTGGCCGACGCCGATGCAAAGCGACACCGCGGCGTAGCGCCCGCCCGACTGCTGCAGCTCCCGCGCGACGGTGAGCGCGAGCCGCGCGCCCGAAGCGCCGAGCGGATGGCCGATGGCGATCGCGCCGCCGTTCGGGTTGACGCGCGGGTCCTTGAAGTCGACCTCCATGAGCCGAAGGCAGCCGAGCACCTGGCTTGCAAAGGCCTCGTTGATTTCAATGACGTCCATGTCGCTCAACTTGAGATTTGCTCTTTGAAGAGCCAATGGGATTGCATAGGCAGGACCGACCCCCATGATGCGCGGCTCGACGCCGGCGCTGGCCGCCGAGACGATGCGCGCGATCGGCTTCCTGCCTTTCTTTTCGCCCCAGGCCCTCGAGCCGATCACCAGGGCGGCGGCGCCGTCGTTCACCCCCGAAGCGTTCCCGGCGGTGACCACCCCGCCTTCGAACAGCGGCTTCAGCCTGGCGAGCGAATCCATCGTGCTGTCGCGTCGCGGGTGCTCGTCTCTACTGATTTTTTCCGGCTCGGAATCCTTTTTCTTCGCTGGGAGCGTGACGGCGTGGATCTCCTCTTTGTAGAAGCCCTCCGCTTCCGCCTTGGCATATTTCTGCTGCGAGGCCAGGGCGAATTCGTCCGCCTGCTGGCGCGACACGCCGAATTCCTTCGCCACGTTGTCGCCGGTCTCGGGCATCGAGTGGTTGCCGAACTGCTTCACGACCTTCGGGTTCGGAAAGCGCGAGCCGATGGTCGTGTCGAACATCTTCACGTCCCGGCTGTAGGGGGAGTCGGCCTTGGAGAAGACGTAGGGCGCGCGGCTCATGCTCTCGACGCCGCCGGCGATATAGAGATCGCCTTCGCCCACGGTGACGGCGCGCGCCGCGTCGACCACGGCCTGCAGGCCGCTCGCGCACAGGCGGTTCACCGTCACGCCGGGCGTCGTCGGCGGCAGGCCGGAGAGCAGCGCCGCGAAGCGCGCGACGTTGCGCGAGTCTTCGCCGGCCTGGTTGACGCAGCCAAGCACGACGTCGCTGATTTCTTTCGGTTCCAGGTTGTTGCGCGCCACCACCTGCTTGATCACCTCGGCCGCGAGGTCGTCGGGGCGCAGCGCGGCGAGCTTGCCGGCGTGCCGGCCGATCGGGGAGCGCAGTCCGTCGTAGATGTAGGCATCGAGCATGTTTCGGGTTCCCTCAGTCCGGTGTAAGGAGCGATACGCCGAGCCGTGCCCGGCGCCGAAGCCAGGGGCTCGGCCGGTAGCGCGGCTCCTGGTAGAAATCGTGCATCGCCTCGAGCACGGCGAGGATGCGCGCCGGGCCGGCCGCGTCGCCCATGGCGAGCGGACCGCGCGGATACGACAGGCCCAGCACCACAGCGCGGTCGAGGTCCTCCGGCGTCGCAATGCGCATCTGGGCGATGTCGCAGCCGACGTTGACGATGTGCGCCACGACGCGCTGCGCCACGAAGCCGGGCGAATCCTTGATCACCGAGACCGGCACGCCGTCGCAGCCGAGCAGCGCGTGCGCCGACTGGCGTGCTTCTGCGGTCGTAACAGGGCTGCACATCAAGGTACGTCTTTTGGAAAAGCCGAACAGCGGATCCACCGCAACCGTGCGCCGCGGATCGAGCCCCAACTCGAGCGCGCAAGTGGTGGTGTCCTTGCCCAGCGGGGCGACGAAGCACACGCTGGCGGCATCGGGCGTCGCCGCCATGCGCGCTTCGAGCCTGGCGAGCAGTTCTTGCAACTCGGGGACGGCCCAGACCGATTCGGGTCTTTTCGCGGTGGGGACGGGCGCAGGCGCGATCGGTTCGGCGCTACCGTCTTTCCCATAGCTGTACCAGCCCCGGCCGGTCTTGCGCCCGAGGAGGCCCGCGGCGACGCGCGGCTCGCACAGGAACGAGGGCTTGTACTTCGGCTCCTCGAAGTACTGCTGGTACATCGATTTCATCACCGCGTGCGATACGTCGAGGCCGACGAGATCCATCAGGCCGAACGGCCCGAGGCGGAATCCGGCGGCGTCCACCAGGATGCGGTCGATGGTGGCGAAATCGGCCACGCCCTCCGAAAGGATGCGCAGCGCCTCCGGCACGTACGCCCGGCCGGCGTGGTTCACGACGAATCCCGGCGTGTCCTTGCAGCGCACTGGCGCATGACCGAAGCGCCGCGCGAGCGCCGAGAGCGCCTCGGTCACCGCGGGTTCGGTCAGCTCGCCGGCCACCACTTCGACCACCTTCATCACCGGCACCGGGTTGAAGAAGTGATATCCCGCGACGCGCTGGGGCCGCTTGCAGGCCGCCGCCATCGCGGTCACCGAGAGCGAAGAGGTGTTCGAGGCGAGCACGGTATCGGGGCCGACGATGCCCTCGAGCCTGGAAAAGAGCTCGCGCTTCGCGCCCAGGTCTTCGACGATGGCCTCGACCACGAGCTGGCAGGGCGCGAGCCCCTCCAGGCGCTCGACGAGCTCGATGCGCGCGAGGGCGTCCTCGGCGGCGCTGCGCTCGAGCTTGCCCCGTTCGGCCAGCTTTGCAAGGGTTTCGGCGATGGTGGCCTTTGCCCTGCGGGCAGCGTCGGGCTGGGCGTCGAACACCAGCGTGCGCACACCGCATTGGGCGAGCACCTGGACAATGCCGCGGCCCATGGTGCCCGAGCCGGCGACGCCGGCTACGAGATCGGCGCGGGAAGCGTCTAGCATGAGGGGAAGCCGTATTCTAGTAGCCGAAGGCGCCCAGCGGCGTAGCCCGAGTCGGCAGCTATAATCGAACCAGAGGAACAGGAGGAGGCTCTCGAAAATGAGACGCAGGCTTGCGGCCGGGTGCGCGCTGTTCGCTACCCTGCTCGTCACCCCTTGGGGAACGGCGCTCGCGCAGCCCTTCCCGTCCAAGCCGGTCACGCTGATCGTGCCGTGGCCCGCCGGCGGCAGCACCGACCTCTATTTTCGCAAGCTCGGCGAGGTCGCCCAGCGCCACCTCGGCCAGACGCTGGTGATCGAGAACCGTCCCGGCGGCAGCGGCATGAACGGCCCGGCGACCATGGCCAAGACCGCCAGGCCCGACGGCTACACGATCTCGCAGCTCACCATTTCCGCCTTCCGCATGCCCCACATGCAGAAGGTGGATTGGGACCCGATCAACGACTTCACCTACATCATCGGCCTCGCCGGCTACACCTTCGGCATCGTGGTGAAGGCCGACGCGCCGTTTAAGAGCTTCGACGACCTGATCGCCTACGCGCGCGCAAACCCGGGCAAGCTTTCCTACGCCACCCCCGGCACGGGTACTTCGCTGCACCTCGCGATGGAGGAGGTTGCCGCCAAGGCCGGCGTCCAGTTCCTTCACGTGCCGTTCAAGGGCTACGCCGACGGCGCGATCGCTCTGATGGGCGGCCACGTCATGGTGCAGGTCGATTCCACCGGCTGGGCCAAGCAGGTCGACGCCGGCGCGCAGCGTCTGCTCGCGACGCTCGGCGACAAGCGCACACGCTGGAATGCGCCGACGGTGAAGGAGCTCGGCGTCGATACCGTGTCGAATTCGCCGTTCGGCCTGGTCGGCCCGAAGGGCCTGGCGCGGGAGACGGTGAGGACGCTGCATGATGCGTTCAGGAAATCGCTCGATGATCCCGAGTACCTCAAGGTGCTGGCGCAGCTCGACCAGCCCGGCTGGTACAAGTCGAGCGAGGATTACGCAAAGTATGCTGCCGAGACGCTGCAGGCGGAACGCGCCACCATCGAGCGCGTGGGGCTGTTGGTTAAATAGGCGTAAATGAAATACGAGGGGGCGTCATGAAATACCAGAGAATCCTGCTTGCGTACAACGGTTCCAAGGAAGGCCGGCGCGCGCTGCTCGAATGCGCTGACCTCGCGGGCTTCCTCAAGGCGGAGACGCATCTGCTCGCGGTGGCGAGCATGCCGCCGAGCCTGTTCCTCACCGAGGGCTTCGTGCCCGAGGAGCTGCTCGAGGAGGAGAAGAAGCGCACCCAGACCGTCCTCGACGAGGGCACCCGCAAGCTGCGCGAAGGCGGCTTCAACGCCACCGGCCATCTCGCGGTAGGCGAGCCGGTCGAGGAAATCTGCCGCCTGGCGAAGGCGCTGCGCACCGACCTCATCGTGGTCGGCCACAATCAGAACACTTCCTTCGCGGCGCGCTGGTGGAAAGGCTCGGTCGGCGCGTCGCTCCTCGATTACGCTCCTTGCAGCATCCTGATCGCCCTGTCGCAAACCTAGTGCAGCGCAATTGATGCTGAAAGGCCGGCTGGAAGACGACCGGATGCTGACCGGCCGGGGACGCTACGTCTCCGACTGGAACCTGCCCGGCGAGGCCCATGCGCATTTCGTGCGCTCAGACCGCGCGCACGCCGAGATCGTGTCCGTCGACAACGAAGCCGCGGCGGCGAGCCCCGGCGTGCTC
>JBJMWH010000545.1:0-8652 GCA_045810245.1 Burkholderiales bacterium
CCGCGGCGGGGCCGCCCAAATAATTCGGGCTCTGACCCCGAATTACTTCGCGAATTTTTCCCACAGCCAGCCGAGGGCGTAGGCGGCGGCGGGGACGAGAACACCGAAGAAGGCGGGCCACAGCGCCTTCTGTGGCTCGACGTCGTCGCCGAAGGCGAGGATCGAGACGACGTTGAGCGCCGCCACGATCACCCAGATCACGGCGAAGAGCAGCCACAGCTTTTTCCACAGCTTCATCCGGAGGATCCCCGCGGTGAACTATTTTCACCGATTGACGTAGGGTGGAGCGTGGCGCGCATCAAAGCGACGTTAGGGTCGTACCTAGTCGCCCTCGTGATGCTGGCGGTCATCCCGCTCATGCTGATCGCAGGGGTGCTGATCTGGCGCCAGACGGTGCTTCAGCGCCAGGCGTTCGAGCGCAGCCTCCTGCAGACCGCGCAGGCGCTCTCGCTCGCGGTCGACCGGCATCTCTTCTCCGACCGGGTCATGCTCGAGACGCTGGCGCAGTCGCAGTTCCTCGAGCGCGGCGACATCCGCGGCTTCTACGCGCTCGCTTCGCGCGTGATCGGCGAGCACGGCGGGCTGTTCATCTCGCTGTTCGACGATGCCGGCCGGCAGGTCTTCAATACGCTGCGCCCGCCGGGCGAGGCGCTGCCCACGCCTTTCGAGCACCCGCCGCCGCCCGATCCCGAGCGTCCGCCGCTCGGCGACCCGAGCGCGATGCAGGAGGTGCTGCGCACCGGCAAGCCGGTGAACTCGGACCTCGTCTTCGGCCTGGTCGCCGGCCGGCTTCTCTTCACCATCAACGTGCCGGTGATGCGCAACGGCCGGATTCGCTACGTGCTCAACGCGGGCTTCGAGCCCGCGGTCATGACGCGGCTCCTGCAGGAGAACAAGCAGTTCTCCGGCGTCCCGGCGTGGATCTGGGACCGGCGCGGCTTCATCGTCGGGCGCTGGCAGAACGCCGACGCGTTCTACGGCCGCCGCGTGCCGCCGCAGCAGCTCGAGCAGCTCCGCGCGCGCAGCTCGGGCGTCGCGAAGGGCGAGTCGCCCGAGGGTATGGAGCTCTACTACTCTTACGCACGCTCGCCGGTCACCGGCTGGACCGCGTCGGTCGGCGCCGAGCGCGGCGAGCTCGACCGCGCGGTGCGCGCCGGCTGGATCGTCGGCGGCGCGCTGATGGTCGGCGGCTTGCTGCTGGGCCTGCTGCTCGCGCTCTCGATCGCCGCGCGGCTGCGCCGCTCGATCGTGTCGCTCGCCGCGGCCGCGAGCCGCAACGAGCCGCCGCGCGCGCTCGGCCTGCGCACGCGCGAGATCGAGCTTCTCGAGCACGCGGTGCTCGAGGCGGCGCAGGCGCGCGAGGCGCGTTTGCGCCGCGAGCAGGCCGAGGCCGAGAGCCGGACCAAGGACCGCTACATCGCCACGCTCTCGCACGAGCTGCGCAACCCGCTCGCGGCGCTCAGCAATGCGGTGCACCTCCTCGGCATGGCGGGCCGCGAGCGCGAGAACATCAGGCCGACGCTCGACATGATGCAGCGGCAGATCGCGCAGCTCACCCGCATGGTGAACGACCTCCTCGACGTTTCGCGCGTCACCCACGGCAAGATCACGCTGCGGCTCGCGCCGACCGACCTCGCCGCCGTGCTGGCGCAGGCGATCGAGACCGCCGCGCCGGCGCTGCAGGCGAAGCGGCTGCGCCTCGCTCGCGACCTCGGGCCTGGGTCCCTCATGGTCTCCGGCGACCCGGCGCGCCTGATGCAGGTGTTCTCGAACCTCCTCGACAACGCCGCCAAGTTCACGCCCTCCGGCGGCGAGGTGAGCGTGTCGCTCGCGCGCGAAGGCGCCGAAGCGCTCGCCGTAGTGAGCGACAACGGCGTCGGCATCGACCCGGCGTTCCTGCCCACCATGTTCGAGCCCTTCACCCAGGCCGACACCAGCCTCGAGCGCGCAACCAGCGGGCTCGGCCTCGGCCTCGCGCTCGCGCGGCAGATCGTCGAGGCCCACGGCGGGACCCTTGCCGCGACGAGCGAGGGCCGCGGCCGCGGAAGCCGCTTGACCGTCCGGATCCCGCTCGTCTAAAGGTAGTTCAGAAGGGCGCGAGCCTTGTCGAGCTCGTCGCGGGCACGCTTCGCCTCGGCGAGCACCGCCTCACGCGCAGTGCGCCGTTTCGACTCCTCGAGGAGGAGCGAAGCCTGCACGTGCGGCGCGAGACGTTTGTTCGCCTCGGGCAGCGTGCCGAGCAGGTCGGCGAGCGCGCTGAGCTGGACGTCGAGGTCGAAGTGGTCGCGCTCGACCTGCTTCTTGAGGTCCATGGCGAAGCGGATCCACGGCGTGTCGCGGCGCCCGGCATGCGACATGTGCGCGGCGAGCGCGGCGCGGCTCGTGGCGGCCTTCTGCGTGAGCCGGCTCGCGTCGGCGCGCCGGCGCAGGATCTCGCGCACGCCGACGAGATAGGGCTCCGTGTCCTGCACGAGATCCCGGTTGTGCCAGCCCTGCGCCACGCGCAGGCTGTCCTCGATCTTTGCCACTGCCTCCTGCGAGGGCATCTTCAGCCCGCGCTCGAGCGCGACGGTGGTTTCCTGGACGATTGTCACTACCGCGCGCGACTCGCTGCGCAGTTGTGCTTCCTTGTGCAGCAGGTAGCCCACGCCGGCGGCAATCGCGAGTCCCGCCGCCGCGACCAGGCTGCCGGCGATTTTGGTGGTCGACATCGGTCGAGAATAGCGTCGGGCGCGCACGTCACAGAGGACAAATTTCTCGCATGTTGCGTAGGGGCGACGCTCTGGCGCGACATCTGCGCCTATCGGCGGAGGACGCGAGGTCGGCGCGAACTCGGTCATGTAGCAGACTTACGGCATGAAGCCTGCATGGCGTGGTTCAGAATGCACAATCGCAGGAAAGTCCGGCTCGGACTGAGGGTGATTCATCGTCACCGGGTCGGCCGGCTGGAGTTTCGCCGCGTCTCCGAGCTGGTGTTCGTGCGAGGGCTTCCGAAGGCGATCCTGGGATGGATCGACGTCGGCGGCGTGCGCACGCCCATCTTCATGTGCGACCTCGATCCCGGGAAGCTGCGGAAAGCCGCGGCGGGAAACGATGCAAGAAATACCTACTACTACGACGCCGTGACCGTGGACCCGCGGTACGAAGCGCTGGGTCCCGCGGAAATGGAAACCCGCTAGGCCGTCATCACCACCGGCGCGTGGTCGCTGGTCCCGAAGTCCGCCAGCACCTTGCAGCTTTGGGCCCGCGCCGCGATCGGCTGCGAGGCGAGCACGTAGTCCAGCCGCCAGCCGATGTTGCGCCTGCGCATGTCGCGCCACGGCGGCCACCAGGTGAAGAGCCCGGCGTTCTCCGGGTCGAGGGCGCGGCCGACGTCGCTGAGCCCGGCGGCGAGCAGCGCCTCGAAGAGCTCGCGCTCCTCGGAACGCTGGCCGATGATGCCGGGCTTGCGCTCGCGCGGGTGCACGTCGAGGTCGCTGCGCGCGATGTTGATGTCGCCGCAGAGCACGAGCTCGCGCCCCTCCTCGTGCACGCGCCGGGCCCACGCCGCGAGGCTCTTCATGAAGGCGAGCTTCGCCGGATAATCCTTGCCGCCGTTCGGCACGTAGACCGAGGCGAATACCCGGTTGCCGATCGCCGCCTGCACGATACGCGACTCCATGTCGAACTCGGGATGGCTGAACGCGGGAGCGGCGTCGAACGCATCCTTCCGCACGTGCACCGACACTCCGGAGTAGGCGCGCAGGCCGTGCCAGAAGACGTGGTAGTCGTCGAGCTGGCATTGCAGCGGGATCTGTCCGAGCTCGGCTTTCAGCTCCTGCAGGCACACGACGTCGGGACGGTCGTCGCGCGCGAGCCATTCGCAGAACTGCGTCTGGCGCGCCCGGATGCCGTTGACGTTCCAGGTGGCGATCTTCATCGAACGCGCGAGCTACTCCGGCTCGATGCCAGCTGCCTGCCTACTCCGGCTCAATGCCGGCTTCTTTCACCATCTTCGCCCAGCGCACCGTCTCGGCCGAGATATAGGCGCCGAACGCCTGCGGGTCGAGCGGCTCGACACCGAAGCCGATGGCCTGGAGCGCCTGGTGCACGTCGGGGTTTGCGAGCGCGCGCTCGGCGGCGTGCCAGAGCGCGTCCACCACCTCGCGCGGCGTGCCCGCCGGCGCAGCCATCCCGGCCCAGACCGTGACGTCGAAGCCCGGAATGCCCTCGCCGAGCGTGGGAATGTCGGGCGCGACCGGGCTTCGCTTCGGCGTGGTCACGCCCAGGCCCCGGATCTTGCCGGCCTTGATCTGCGGGAAGCCCACGGCATAGTCGGCGAAGGTCAAGCTCACCTGGCCGCCGAGGACGTCCTGCAGCGCCTGCGGCTGGCCCTTGTACGGTACTTCGAGCACCTCCACCCCCGCGAGCGAGCGCAGCATCGCGATCGAGACGCGCATCCCCGCGGACGCCTGCGCCGCAGTGAGCTTGCCGGGGTTCGCTTTGGCGAGCGCGATGAATTCCTGCAGGTTCTTCGCCGGGAAGTCGCTGCGCACGGCGAGGATGAGCCCGGTGGTAATGAAGCGCGCGACCGGCGCGAAGTCCTTCTGCGGGTCGAACGGCAGCTTCCGGTACAGGCTCGGGTTCGCGGCAAAGGTGGTGTTGTTCGCGCTCACCAGCGTATAGCCGTCCGGCGCCGCGCGCGCCGCCTCGGCCACGCCGATGTTGCCGTTGGCGCCGGGCTTGTTCTCGACCACGAACGGCTGGCCGAGCGTTCCCTGCATGTGCTGGGTGGTGATGCGGAAAATCTGGTCGGGCGCCGACCCCGCCTGGAACGGCACGATCACGTGGATCGGCCGATTAGGATAAGGCTGGGCGACCGCGCTACCTGCTGCCCCCGTAAGAAGTAGCGCGATACAAGCATGACGGAGGTTGAGCACTTTCACTCCTCGGAAGACTTTGCCGCTCCCCGCCTGGAGGCCACAAAAATGTGCGCTACGTTCGACATGGATGCCTACCGTGGGATCACCGGAAGAAGCAGATAGGGCTGCCGCCCGGACTCGAAGTGGAGCGTGTTCGAGCCGCCGAAGATTTCCTTCGGCCGGTCGTCTGGAAGGTCGTGCAGGAAAGGGCCGACGCCGGTGAAGGGGTAGCCGATGCCGGGAACCACGAGCGGCGCGCCGGGATATTCGTAGTCCTTGCCGCGCACCGCGAGCGCGAGCCGGAAACCGGCCGGGATGACGATGCAGGTCGGCCAGATTTCGATGTCGAGCTCCACGGCTTCACCCGGAGTCAGTTTTTGAATCGCATCGTGGGTGTGCCAGGGCCGGTAGGGCAGGCTCTTCTGCGGGTCGAGCTTGCGGTGAGAGGCGCGCAGCCACCCGAGGCCCACGGGCGTGCGCGGATCGTTCGAGCCGTGGAAGGTCACCTCGGCGCCGTCGGGCGAGAACACGCGCAGGGTTAGAAAGACGTCGGCGTCGGCGGTGTCGGCGGAGAGCCAGAGCTTCGCCGCGAGCGGACCGGTGATCTCCATCGACTCCTGGAGCGTGATCTCGAAAAGCAGTCCTTCACCGTGCGTCTCATAGGAAATTGTTTTTGAAACTCCAGGCTCGCTGCGATCGAGACTCATCCGGCCGGGGTTCAGGTAGAAGCGCGTCCAGCGCGTGCGCTCGAGCGGCCATTCGTTCTCGTGCCGCACGACGAACTTCTCGCCGGGATGGCGGATCCTGAGCTCGACGCGCGGCTGCCGCGTCCAGCCGGTATCCTCGCCCTTGAGGAAGTGGCCGAAGAAGCGCCGCTGAAGCCGCTCGCCGTCGCGCGAATAGAAGCTCTGCCAGTGCGCGCCGCCGTGCGCCTCGAGCCACTTGTCGCGCGAGGCGGCGTGCACGAAGCCCTCGAAGTTGCCGCGCGTATGCAGCCCCTGCCCGCCCCAGTTGGCGGCCGAGAGGAACGGCGTTCTGACCTTCGACCAGTCGGGCGAGCGCGCGCGGCACTCGGCGTCGTCGAGCGGATGCTCGACGAGGTCGCGTTCGTAGTCGATCCGGTTTGCGCGCAGCTCTTCGTCGGAGATCCGGTCGTAGCCGCACACCGGCTCGCCGGTGGCGGCGCTCTTCGGGCCGCGCTCGCCCAGGCCGTGCTGCACGCGGTGCACCGCGCGCGCGAACCAGCTCGGCAGGAAGCGCGAGGCGATGCCGCCGTGGCGCAGCGCCTCGCGGTAGTGGTCGCTCGAGCCTTCCCAGGCGCAGAACGCCGCGAGGTGCGGCGGCTGCAGGCAGGCCACCTGCCAGGCATTCATCGCGTAGTACGAAATGCCGTTCAGGCCGACCCTTCCGTTCGACCACGACTGCGTGCCCGCCCATTCGATGCAGTGGTAGAGGTCCTGCGTCTCGCGCGCCGACCAGGGGTCGAGCAGGCCGGGCGAGGCGCCCGCGCCGCGCGAATCGACGCGCACGACCGCATAGCCCTCGGGCACCCATTTCTCCGGATCCACCACCTCCCACGCCTGATACTTGTTGGACGAGCCCTCGAGGACCTCCGGGTGCGCGGCTACGAGCGCCTTCCACGCCGGCGCGTTGCTCTCCTGGAACGCATAGCCCTTGCCGTACGGTCCGCACGAGAGGATGACCGGATAACGCCCCTCGCGCTCGGGAAGATAGACGTCGGCGCGCAGCTCGATGCCGTCGTCCATCCGGATCGGCTCGTTCCAGAGAATGCGCATCAGAGGTAACGCCTGAAGAAATCCAGTGACCGCCCCAGCGCGCGGTCGGCTTCCGGCTTGCTGTACGTCCTGCCGCCGTGGCGCGCGAACGCGTGGTCCGCGCCGGGATACTTGTGGATCGTCACCAGCGGATTGGGCGAGAGGCGCCGCTCGATGAGGTCGTTCACCTCGGCCTGCACCCAGCGGTCCTTCAGCGCCATGTGCAGCATGAAGGGGCGATGGAGGTTCTTCGCTTCCTTGATGCGGTGCTCGATGTAGGTGCCGTAATAGGCGACCGCGCAGTCGATGTCGGTGCGGCAGCACATGAGGTAGCAGAGTTTTCCGCCGAGGCAGTAGCCGACCGATCCGACTTTGCCGTTGCAGTCCTTCATTGATTGGAGAAAGGCCCGAGTGTCTTCCATGTCTCGGACACCAAGGTCGTAATCGAACTCGTAGTAGAGGTCGAACGCCTTCTGCACATGCTCGGGGTTGCGGTCGGAGAGCTGCACGCCCGGCTCCTGGCGCCAGAAGAGGTCGGGCACCAGGCACACGAACCCGGCCTCGGCGAATTCCTGCGCGTGGCGCCGCATCGTATCGTTCACGCCCCAGATCTCCATGATCGCGATGATCGCGCCGGCGGGCGTCTTGTCCGGATACGCGACGTGCGCGCCCATCACCCCGTCGCGCAGCTTGACATTGATCTCTTCAGTCCGTTTCACGCGAAGTCGAACTAGTTGAGTCTTAAAAGACGCTTGGCGTTGCCCCCCAGAATGAGGTCCTTCTCCGCCCTGGGAATCTCCAGCGCATCGATCGCCGCGAGCGTGGTGCGGATGAGAAGCCGGCCGTCCTCGGCGTCGAAAGGCGCGTCGGTGGCGAACACGGAATGCTCGGCGCCGAAGAAGGCGTGGCCGCAGCGCGTCGCGGCGACGGCGCCGTTCAGGGCGGTGTCGGCGTAGATCATCTTGTAATAGTCCATCGGCGGCCGCCTGAGGCCGGCCTTCTCGGCCTGCGGGTTCTTCTGCGAGGTGCCGAAGAAGATCTGGTCGAAGCCGAGCTGGATCTTGCCGGCATAGAAGGGAACCATGCCGCAGTAGTGGTGGGTGATGATCTTGAGGCCGGGAAGCTCGTCGTAGAGGCCGGAGAAGATGAGCCGCGTCACGCACGCGGTGGTCTCGTAGGGCCAGCCGAAGGTGAACCAGATCTCGTTCTCGGACGCCTTCTCGGTGGCGTAGTCGGCGCTGTTCGGGCCGCGGATCGGATGGATCCACACCGGCAGGTCGTGCTCGGCCATGCGGCGGAAGATGGGGCGGAACTCGGGAAGCGAGAGGGGCTTCCCGAGCACGTTGGTGAAGAGCTGGATGCCGCGCGCGCCGAGGGTCTTGATCGAGCGCTCGATCTCCTCGAGGCAGGCCTCGACGTTGTTCGCCGGCATCGAGGCGATGAAGCCGGGGAAGCGGCTCGGATGGCGGCTCACCAGCTCGGCAAGACCGTCGTTCGCGATGCGCGCGACCTGCGGCGTGAGCTCGGGGCCGCCGAGCTGCTCGATCGGCGGGTTGGCGAGCGAGAGCACCTGCTGCAGGCCGTCGAACTCGTCCATCATGCGCAGGCGCTCGTCCACGTCCCAGAGCGTCGGCACTTCGGGAAAGGCCTTCATCGCCGGATGGTTCGGAACCAGATCGCGTACTCGGTCGAACACCTTCTTCGGCATGAAATGATTGAAGATATCGATCATCGATGCACCCTTCTACGATTCAGCTTCCAATCTCTAATCGAGCTTAATGTTGGCAGCCTTCCCTACCTTAATCCAGCGCGCAATCTCCGCGCGCTGGTGCGCGGCGAGCTCCTCGGGCGAGCTGCCGATGAGCTCGACTCCGAGCGCGGCGGCGCGTTCCCGGTAATCGGCAGCCTGCAGCACCTTCACCGTCTCGGCGTGGAGGCGCTGCAGGATCTCCTTCGGCGTCCCCGCCGGCGCGTAC
>JBJMWH010000546.1:0-5639 GCA_045810245.1 Burkholderiales bacterium
GCTGCGAGCGCGGCCTGGGCGCGCTCGCGGCGGCGCCGCGCGCGGTAGCGCCGGACGTACGCCGGCAGCGACAGCGCGTGTCCGAGGAGCCGGATGAGCGCATAGAGGAGTGCAAAGGCCGCCACCAGCGCGATGGCGAAGAACAGCATCGAGACTTCGACGCGATAAGGCGGATAGATCAGGAGCACGTAGCCCGAATCAATCCTGCCGACGATCACCAGGGCCACGGCCGCCGCGAACACCACGAGCAGCCAGAACAGCGATCTCATTACAAGCTGCTCATCCCGCGCATCTCATCCGGCGCATCTCATCCCGGCTGCCGCTCGCGCCGCGACTTGTAGCCGCGTACCGCCTCGAGGCTCTCGGTGATGCTCGGCAGCTCGAAGCTGACCGTGGTGGAGGAGAGCTGCTTCAGCTGGTTGAGCGCGTCGGCGGTGTGCTTCGAGCGCGGATCGAAATAGCGCTGGATCCAGCGCTGCGCCGTGCGCAAATCCTCGCGGTAGCCGGCCTCGTCGCGCGCGAGGAGCGAAAGCCGCGCGTTGAGCAGGCGCAGCCTCAGGTTCTCGCGCACGAAGTAGGCCTGCGCGGGCGGCAGCAGCGGCGGCTCGGCGTTGCCCACCTGCCGGACGACGACGAGCTGGCGCAGCTCGTTCCACACCTCGGCGGAAAGCCGGGACCAGAACCCGCGCTCGTCCGCGGCGCTCGCCTCCTTCGCCGGCGGGCTGCTTTCGACCCGCTCGTCGAAGGCGAGCGGCAGGGTGTCGACCTGGGCCGCGAGGTGGTCGATGCGCATGCTCATGCCAGGCAGATCGAGCGTCGGCAGGCTCTTCAGCCGATCGATGTCGCGGGCAAGCGCCCGCCGGATCGGCATGAACTGCGGCCGGTCGGCCCGCGCCAGGCGCTGCTCGGCGAGCTGCAGCGCGAGCAGCGCCGCTCGCACGTTGCCCGCGAGCTGCAGCTGGTGCGAGGCGATGGCGAGCATTTGCTCGATCTCGGCGAGCTGCCATTCATCCCGGTTGCGCGAGAGCTCCTGGTAGAGCGCTTCCAGCGCCAGCTGCTGGCTTTGCGATTCGGCCACGCGCGTCTCGAGCTGGACG
This sequence comes from Burkholderiales bacterium, assembly GCA_045810245.1. GTDB lineage: Bacteria > Pseudomonadota > Gammaproteobacteria > Burkholderiales > SG8-39 > SCGC-AG-212-J23. The sequence continues at coordinate 1,098 of JBJMWH010000546.1, forward strand.
AGCTTGGCGCGCGTCTCGCGCTGCGCTTCCTCCGACTGGCGCGCCACGCTGCGCGCCTCGCGCGCATCGGCCTCGATGTCGCGCAGCCGGCGCGCCAGCTCCTGCTGGGTGGCGTCGATGCGCTGGCGCGCATCGAGCCAGAACACCGTGGCGAGCGCCGCGGAAAGGAGGATGGCGCAGAGGAGCAGCCACGCGGTACGCCGGCGCGGCCGGAAATTTTCCGGCGCAGGCTCTTCCGTCGGCTTCCTTTCGGGCGTGTCTTCCATGGGGCGGGAGGCGAAGTATGCCACCAGCGCTTCGGCCATTTCCTCGTCGCCCGGGCCCGCCACGATCACTTCCGGAACGCCAACTTCGTGCGCATGCTCGGCGACGCGGGCGTGGTTGACGAACAGCGGCTTGGCCGCCAGCCGCGGCACGCCGAGCAGCGTGATCAGGTTGTCGAGGCTCGCGGCCGAGGACACGGTGACCGCATCGATTTCGCCGCGGTCCCATGCCGCAGTGACCGGCGCCATGTCGGCATGCGGCAACATCCGGCGGTAGCACTCGAGGTACTCGGTGCGCGCACCGCGCGCGGCAAGGGTGTCGGCGAGAACCTCCCGCCCGCCTTCGCCGCGCACGATCAGGATCCGTTTGCCGGAAACCTCGTGGAGCTGCGGAAGCGCAAGCAGCGCCTCGCTGTCGGCGCCGCTTTCGGGCGCGAGGACCTCGCGGGCTCCAAGCGCCTGGAGCGCCCGCCGGGTGCCGCCGCCCACCGCCGCCACCGGAACGCCCGCGTGCTTGATGCGCTCGAATGCGCAGTCGACGGCGGTCGGGCTCACGAACACTGCGAGATCGAATTCGTCGAGGCGCGGCAATGGCCGCGCGGGCAGCCGTTCGATTTCGATCGCGGGGAAAAGAAACGGACGTCCGCCTGCCGCCGACACGAGCGCCGCGAGCCGCTCCGCCTGCCCGGCCGGACGAGTGACGAGGATGCCTCGACCCCGGAGCGGCTTACGTTCCAAGCGTCGACAGGATTTCATCCGCGCCGTGGCGGCGCAGCTCGGCCACGGCCTCGGTGGCGACTGCGGCGGGATCGGCGCCCCGGCAATCCACCCTCGCGATGCGCCGTCCATCGGGCGAGGCAACCAGGGCGCGAAGCCTGAGTCCCGTGCCGAGCGCCTCGGCATACGCACCGAGCGGGACTGCGCAGCTTCCGCCGAGCGCGCGGCTGACCCCGCGCTCGGCCTCCACGCAGCGCGCCGTCTGCGGATCGTTCAGCGGGTCGAGCAGCGCAGCAACGTCGTCGCGCGCGTCCAGGCACTCGATGCCGAGCGCGCCCTGGCCGGGAGCGGGAAGGCTGTCGTCCACGTCCAGGCGCGAGCGGATACGCGCCGCGAGCCCCAGGCGGATCAGGCCCGCGACGGCGAGGATGATCGCGTCGTATTCCCCGCGATCCAGCTTGGCCAGCCGCGTCTCGACGTTGCCGCGCAGCAGCTTCATCTGGAGCTGCGGGTGGCGCTGCGCGACCTGCGCCGCCCGGCGAAGGCTCGACGTACCAACAACGCCCCTTTCCGGAATGGACCGCAAAGATTCGAAGGAATTCGAAACCAGGGCATCTCTCGGGTCCTCGCGCGCCATGACCGCGGCCAGGACGAACCCCGGCGGCAGGTCGGCCGGCACGTCCTTCATGGAATGCACCGCGAGATCGGCGCGCCGCTCGGCGAGCGCGTTCTCGAGCTCCTTCACGAAGAGCCCCTTGCCCCCGGCTTGGTCGAGGCGCCGGTCGAGGATCTCGTCGCCGCGCGTGGAGAGCGGCAGCAGCTCCACGGCGAGCCCGGCATGCAGCGCTTCGAGGCGCTGCTTGACGTGCCCCGCCTGCCAGAGCGCGAGGCGGCTTCGCCTCGTGGCAATGACCACGCGCTTCATTTCTCGGCCACCAGCTCGCGCAGCGTCGGCCACTGGCGCCGGCTCACCGGCAGCTTTTCCTCCAGGCCGTCGAGCACCACGAGCCAGTGCGGCTCGTCGTCGCCATCGGCGCCGCGCTCGAAGCCCCGGATCGCGGCGCGGGCCACCAGGCAGTTGCGATGGATGCGCACGAAGCTCGCCGCGAACTCGCGTTCGAGCGAGACCAGCGGCTCCTCGATGAGATGCTCGCGGTTGCGCGTGCGCAGCGTGACGTATTTCTGCTCGGCGCGCAGGAAAATGATCTCGCGAACCGGCACCAGCACGATGCGGTTGCGTTCCGAGACCGAAATGTACTCTCGTGCGCTATGCGCGGCCTTGGCCAGCTGCTCGCGGTTGGGCACGCTGGCCTTCTTCAGCGCTGCGGCGAGGCGCTCGGCGCGCACCGGCTTCAGCAGGTAGTCGAGCGCGTTCAACTCGAACGCCTCCACTGCATGCCGGTCGTGCGCGGTCACGAATACGACGGTCGGCGGCTCAGCGAGGGCGGCGAGATGGCGCGCCACCTCGAGTCCGCCCATGCCGGGCATCTGGATGTCGAGCAGGAGGAGCTCGGCGCCGCTTTGCGGCAGCCGCTCGAGCGTCTCGAGGCCGTTGCGGGCCTCGCCGACGACCGTCGTGGGGAGATCCTCGGCGATGTCGCCGAGCAGCTCCTTCAGCCGCTCGCGCGCCGGCTCCTCGTCGTCCGCGATGAAGACCTTGATCATGCCCCTTCCGATCGGTACGGCATCTCGATCTCGACCCGGTAGCGGCGCCCGTCCGCGCTCGTCTCGATGCGCGCCTCGGCGTCGAAAAACAGCGCCAGGCGCTCGCGGATGTTCTCGAGCGCCATCCGGTTGCCGACGCGGCGCTGCTGGTCGGCGACGTAGGGATTCTCGATGCGCGCCAGCACCCGGTCGCCGCGCCGCTCGATGCGCACCAGCACCTCGCCCGCGCCCGTGCCGGGCTCGACGCCGTGGAACACGGCGTTCTCGAGCAGCGGCTGTAGCACGAGCGGCGGCAGCAGCGCGTCGACCGGGGCGGTATCGAGCTCCCAGGTGATGCGCAGCCGCTCGCCGAGCCGCAGCTGCTCGATGCCGGCGTAGCGCTCGAGCAGCGAGATCTCGTCGGCGAGCCGCACGAACTGCCTGGGCTCCGACATCAGCGTTCGGAACACATCGGCCAGGTCCTCCAGGGCGCGCTCGGCGCGCTTCGGATCGCGCCGGATCAGCGAAAGCACGGCGTTCAGGCTATTGAACAGGAAGTGCGGCCGGATGCGGGCCTGGAGTGCCTGCAGGCGCGCCTCGACCAGGGCTGGAGAGTACGCCTTGGCGAGCAGCCTCAGGTAGCCGAGCAGGCCTGCGGCGACCAGCGCCGCCAGGACGAGCGCAGCGCCGAGCGACGGCGCCGGCTCCGCCGGAAGCCGCAGCACCAGCGCGTGATAGAGCGCCACCAGCACGAGCACGATGCCGACGACGGCGCCGTATCCGGACCAGTACGGCAGGCGCGCCAGCAGCGGCGACAGCGCCGCGAGGGCGAGCAGCTCGATCAGAAGCAGCGGCTCGAGATACGCCGCGGTCTGCATGAAGTGATCGAGCGCAGCGCCGCGCTGCGGCATGGCAAACAGCACACCGGCCGCGGCCAAGGCGTTCACCGCCACGAGTACGCGTGCGATCACGCCCAGATTGCGGAAATCGGGCAGCAGGTCCGGGTAGGCGGATTGCCCTATACTCGCCATAGTTCCGTAGGGGTCTTCAACCGTATTCTGTGCCAAAAAAAGAAAAAGCCCAGCGGTCGGGTCGATTCAAGGAGCCGCTCGACGAGCAGGTCAAGCGATTCACCGCATCGGTCGGCTTCGACCGGCGCCTCGCGAAGTATGACATCGAAGGCTCGCTCGCCCACGCCCGGATGCTCGCCGCGGTCGGCATCCTGCCGCGGCGCGACCTCGCGGCAATCGAGCGCGCTCTGGGGCGCGTGCGCCGCGAGATCGAGGCCGGCCAGTTCGAGTGGTCGCTCGACGCCGAGGACGTGCATCTCAACATCGAGCGCCGCCTGACCGCGCTTGCCGGCGATGCCGGCAAGCGGCTTCACACCGCGCGCTCGCGCAACGACCAGGTCGCCACCGATCTGCGGCTGTGGCTGCGTGACGAGATCGACCAGATCGCGAAGCGCATCGTGGCGCTCGAGCGCGCGCTGCTCGACCAGGCGCGGCGCCACGCCGGTCTCGTCATGCCCGGCTTTACCCACCTGCAGGTGGCGCAGCCGGTGACCTTCGGCCATCACCTGCTCGCCTACGTCGAGATGCTGGAGCGCGATCGCGAAAGGCTCGGCGAGGTGCGCTCGCGGGTAAATCGGATGCCGCTCGGCGCGGCCGCCCTCGCGGGCACGAGCTTCGGCATCGACCGCAAGCGCGTCGCTCGCGAGCTCGGCTTCGAAGCGCTCGCGGAGAACTCGCTCGACGCCGTCTCGGACCGCGACTTCGCCATCGAATTCTGCGCCGCGGCGGCGCTCGCCATGACGCACCTTTCGCGCCTCGCCGAGGAGCTCGTGCTCTGGGCGAGCCCGCGCTTCGGCTTCGTACAGCTCCCCGAAGCGTACGGCACCGGCTCCTCGATCATGCCGCAG
>JBJMWH010000547.1:0-2821 GCA_045810245.1 Burkholderiales bacterium
CTACGTGGTGCTCGCGTGGCGCTCGCGCGCGAAGAAGCGGCAAAAATGGTGACTGTCACCATTCGGCAAAAATGGTGACTGTCACCATTTCCTAGAGGCGCGATTCCTCGTAGTCGAGCTCTTCCTCGAGATGGTGCAGCACCTCGTCGCTGATCGTGCCTTGCTGCCACAGACGGATCAGCTCGTCGCGCTCGGCGCGCACCGCCGCGAGGCGCACGCGCGTGGCCTGCGCATAGACGCTGTCGGAGAGCTGCGCGAGCGGTGAGGCCGAGGCGACGCGCTCGCCGAACTCGGCGCGGATGCGATCGATCACGTCGGGCAGCGCGCCGGCCTCGCCGGCGGCGCGGTCGACCGCGGAGAGCGCCGCCTTGCCCATGGCGACGCGCGCAAGCCTGTGCTCGTCGCGCGCGCTGTGGTCGGTGCCGAGCTTCAGGCGCCGGATGAGCGGCGCAAGGGTGAGGCCCTGCACGACCAGGGTCACCAGGATCACCACGAAGGTGAGGAAAATCAGGAACTCGCGGTACTCGAGGTCGGGCGGCAGCGCGAGCGCCGCGGCGAGCGACACGATGCCGCGCATCCCGCACCAGCTCACGATGAATGGCTCGCCGGGGAGCGGCGGCGAAGCCCTGACGCCGAACGGACGGCCGAACCAGACAGGTAGGTATTCGGCGAAGTACACCCAGGCGAAGCGCACCAGGATGGCCACCATGCTGACCGCGAGCGCGGCCGCGGTGAGCTCCAAGCCGGTGTAGCCCTCGAGGCGGGCGACAATGCCCGAGAGCTGCAGCCCGATCAGGATGAAGATCAGGCTGTTCAGCATGAACACGAGCAGGTTCCACGCCGAGCGCGCCAGGATGCGCATCTCGGCCGACACCATGCTCGGCGAATAGCGGCCCCGCAGCAGCCCCGCGGCGACTACCGCGAGCACGCCCGAGACGTGCACCGACTCTGCCGCGACGTAGGCGAGGTAGGGAACCGAAAGCGACAGCAGCACCTCGATGAACGGGTCGCCGAGGAAGCGGTGGATCACGACGAACACGCCGGCGAGCAGCATGCCGATGGCGATGCCGCCGATCGCCACGAGCACGAACTGGACCGAGGCGTCGAAAAGCGAGAATGCGCCCGAGAGCGCCGCGGCCACGGCGAACTTGTAGAGGACCAGGCCGGAGGCGTCGTTCACCAGGCTCTCGCCTTCCAGCACGGTGACGAGGCGGCGCGGCATGTTGAGCTTCGAGAGGATGGCGGTCGCGGCCACCGCGTCCGGTGGCGACACGATGGCGCCGAATATGAATGCCACCGCCCAGGGGATGTCCGGGTTGAGAAACCTTACCGTCGCGCCGACCGCGAGCATGGTGACGATGACCAGGCCGATCGCAAGCAGGCCGATCGGCCGCAAGTTCGCCTTGAAGTCGCGCCACGAGGTGAGCAACGCCGCCTGATACAGGATGGGCGGCAGCACCAGCACGAGCAGGTACTGCGGGTCGAACTGGAGCTGCGGCAGCTTGGGGACGAAGCCCAGCGCGCCGCCGCCGACCACGAGGGCGATGGGATAGGGCAGCCCGAGGCGACGCGCCACCCAGCCCAGCGCCACCGCGCAGAGCAGCAGGAAGATGACGATCTCGAGGACGCTCATGCCGCGCGCGGGCGCAGCAGACCGTCCTGAAGCTCGAGCACGCGCTCGGCGCGCGCCGCGAGATCGGCATCGTGGGTCACGATGACGAAGGCGGTGCCGTGCGAGACCGACAGCCGCAGCATGACCTCGAACACCTCGTCGGCGGTGTGCGTATCGAGGTTGCCGGTCGGCTCGTCGGCCAGCACGCACGCCGGCTCGGTGACGAGAGCGCGCGCGAAAGCGCAGCGCTGGCGCTCGCCGCCCGAGAGCTCCCCCGGCTGGTGCTCGAGCCGCGCGCCGAGGCCCACTTCCTCGAGAATTTTTCTGGCCTTTTCACGCGCATCTCCGTGGGGTGAGCGCCGGATGATCAGCGGCATCGCCACGTTCTCGAGCGCGGTGAACTCGGGCAGCAGGTGGTGGAACTGGTAGATGAAGCCGAGCGTGGCGTTGCGCACCCGGCCGCGCTCGGCCTCGCCCATCGCGCTCAGGCGGCGGCCCTGCACCAGCACCTCGCCCTCGCTGGGCGAGTCGAGCCCGCCGAGGACGTGCAGCAGGGTCGACTTGCCGGAGCCCGAGCGTCCCATGATGGCGATGCGCTCGCTGCGGCGCACCTCGAGGTCGATGCCGCGCAGCACCGGCACCGGCGTAGGCCCCTGGTAGGTCTTCCTGAGGTTGCGGCACGCGAGCACCGCCCCAGGAACGGCTTCACTCATACCGCAGGGCTTCGGCCGGATTCACCTTCGAGGCGCGCCAGCTCGGGTAGAGCGTGGCGAGGAACGCGAGCGAGAGCGAGATGAGCGCGATCGCCGCCACGTCGGCCGACTGCACTTCCGAGGGCAGGTACGGAATGAGGTACACGTTCTTGTCCATGAAGCTCACGCCGAAGGTCCGCTCGATCGCGCCGACCACGGGCTCGACGTTGAACGCGAGGATCACCCCGCCGACCACGCCGAGCAGCGTGCCGAGCACGCCGATCACCGAGCCCTGCACCATGAACACCTGCATGATCGAGCCCGGCGCCGCGCCCAGGGTGCGCAGGATGGCGATGTCGGCCTGCTTGTCGGTGACCAGCATCACGAGCGTCGACACCACGTTGAACGTCGCCACCGCCACGATCAGCGTCAGGATGATGAACATCATGCGCTTCTCGATCTGCACCGCGCGGAACAGGTTCGGGTTGCTGTTGGTCCAGTCGTAGCCGTAGAGCTC
>JBJMWH010000548.1:0-4003 GCA_045810245.1 Burkholderiales bacterium
GACGTGAAGCCGGCCAACATCATGGTCGATCACGCCGGGCGCGTGAAGCTCACCGATTTCGGCGTCGCGTACGTCCCCGCCTCCACCATCACCGGAAACGGCACCGCGCTCGGCTCGCCGCGCTACATGTCGCCCGAGCAGGTGACCGGCGCGCCGATCGACCCGCGCTCGGACATCTTCTCGCTCGGCGTGGTGCTCTACGAGCTGCTGACCAAGCGCACCCCATTCGAGCACGAAGGCGACACCACCATTTTCGCCCTCATGAACCGCATCGCGAGCACGCCCCACCCGCCGGTGCGCGAGGTCGATCCGAGCGTGCCGGCGCCGTTCGAGCACATCGTCGACCGCGCGCTGGCGAAGAAGCCCGCCGAGCGCTATGCGCGCGCCGGCGACCTGGCGCGCGAACTGCGCGACTTCCGCAACGTTCAGCCGCGCTCGACGCCTGCACGGCTCGCGCTCGCCGGAGAGCCCGCGGGCGGGGGCTCGAGCGGCGTGCGCGTCGACGCGGTGCGCTCGCAGCTCATCAACGACCTCGACAAGTTCGTCGAGCAGTACGACCGCGAGGAGCAGGACCGCCTGCGCGAGGAAGAAGCCGAGCAGCGCAGAAAGGAAGAGCAGATGCGCCGCTGGGGCGAGGACCGGGCACGCGAGCGCGAGGCGTTCGAACGCTCGCGCCAGAACCCGGCGGCACCCGCGAGCGGTGAGCTCGACGCGGCGATGCGCACCGCGCTGCAGCAGCTGACGGGGCTCGCGCAGCAGCTCAACTCGGTGCGGCCGGCCGCCGCGCGGCCCTATGAATTCATCTACCTCGGAAGACTGCCCAAGGTGTCCATCTCGGAGGCCGCGGTCGAGAGCCAGCCGCGCACGCTGCAGGGACAGGCCCTGACCGAGCGCATCCTGATGCGCTTTCGAATTACGCCGAAGCCGGCCGCCACGGTGACCCTCGTGGGAGACGACATCGAGCGCTGCGAGCAGTACCTGAAGCTCCTCAAGGTTCCCTACACGCAGCGCGCGCTGCCCAAGCACGGCGCGGGCAAGGCGATCCGCGCCGAGATCAGCGTGACCGGCTCGCTGCCGTGCGAGATCGAGATGAAGTCCGACTACGCGGCCAACAAGATCGCGATGGAGCTCACCAACGTGCGCCGCCTCGGGCGCGTCGTGTACCAGCTCGCGCCGCGCACCTTCAGCGAGGCGGTGGGGCACCTTGCCCATTACCTCCTCGGCGGCGACGACGACTTCGAGACGGTCGCCCGCTCGGGCTAGGCTCAGCGCACCGCCCGCGCCTCGATCAGCTCCCTGAGCGGACCGGGTACGAAGGCGCGCAGGGATTGCGCCCAGCTTGCTTCATTGCGCTGCCAAAGCACGCCGAGCCAGATGATGCCCAGCCCCACGGCGGAGAGCGCGAACGGGAAGACGAGGCTGTCCTTGAACAGGCTCCACGAGAGGTGCCCGAGGTAGCCGGCGATGCCCAGGCCGCCGAAAACCGCGAACACGCGCCGCCCGAGGATCGCGCCGAGGAGCACCATCGCCACGTTGATGCCGCAGTAAGCCGCCTTGCCGAGCTCGCTGCCCGAGTTCATCAGCGACAGGCCGCACCAGAACGTGAGCACGCCGAAGAGATACAACCAGAAGGCATAATCGCGCGAGAAGCGCGAGCGCAGGTCCACCCAGAAGCCGAGCAGGATCATGGCGAGCCCGAACCAGACCGACACGGTCTTGCGTAGCTCCCAGTCCCAGTAGTCCGCGCCGAAGAGCATCGGCACGATGTCCATGCTCATGTACCACAGGGTCACCGCGATCGGCATCAGCATGAACGGGAAACGGTAGCGCCAGAGGAGCATCGCGCCGAAGGCGAACGTGCCGAGCTCCATCATGATCCAGCGGCCGTCGATGTACTTGTGGAAGTCGCGGTACGGCTGGTCTGCGCCCCAGTAGCCGAGCGCGGTCTGCGCGGCGAAGATCGCGAGCGGCAGCATCGCCAGCGCGAGCGTCGCCGTGATTCCGGCCGGGACCGGCAGGCGCTTCGCTTCGAGGAACCAGTGCGTGAGGAGCAGCGCGAGCATGCCGTACAGCAGCGCCGTGGCGAAGCCGCCCCAGCCGCCGAGCGAATTCCAGCCGAGCGTCATGAACAGCGTCATGGCGCCGATGGCGATCATGCCGCCAAGGTAGTAGAGGACGTGCACGAAGCTGAAGCGCGGGGTGTCGCTCGCGGCGAGGCACTCGACCAGCCGGTCCGCCTGCGCCGGGGTAAGAATGCCCTTCTTGACCGCAGGCTCGAGATCTTGCCGTCTCATTTCGCCTCCCGAATAAAGGGGTCAAATAAATGGGGTCAGATCGACATTATTCCTTCCAAGGACCCGACTGTGCACGGGAATAATGTTGCTCTGACCCCATTTATTCGGCCTTGATCTTCGCCTCGCGGATGACCTTGCCCCACTTCTCGTTTTCGGCGCGGATGAACGCGGCGAATTCCTCGGGCGTGTCGGCCGCGACGTAGGAGCCGGTGCCGAGGACCTGGCTTTTCACGTCGGGCGCGGTGTAGGCGCGAACCAGCTCGCGATGCAGGGCATCGATGACCTGCCGCGGCGTGCCCGCTGGAACGAAGACGCCGTTCCACGCCATCGCTTCGATGCCCGGCAGCCCCGCCTCCTTCGCCGTCGGCACATCGGGAAGCACATTGATGCGCTCGGACCCGAGCACCGCGAGGGCCCGCAGCTTGCCGGATTTCACCGGGCTCACCACCACCTGCGGCACCGGGAACGCCGTCATGACCTGCCCGCCGATGAGATCGGTGAGCTCGGCATTCACGGCCTTGTAGGGCACCTCGAGGATCTCGCTGCCGGTCTCGGTCTTGATCCATTCGCCGACGAGCTGGGCGATGCTGCCCGGCCCGTGCGAGGCGTAGGTCATCGCGCCGCGCTTCTGCTTGGCGAGCTGGATGTAGTCGACGAGCGAGCGCACCGGCAGCGACGGGTGCACGACGACGAGAAGCGGCGTCATGGTGAAGCGCGACACCGGCAGGAGCTCCTGGTTGAGCCGGCAGCAGGGATCGGGCTTGAGCACGTCGCCGATGGCGTTGTTGATGAGCGCGAGGAGCAGCGTGTGGCCGTCGGGCGGTGACTTCGCGGCCTCGCGCGCGGCGATGAGGCCGGCGCCGCCCGGGCGGTTCTCCACGATCACCGGCTGGCCGAAGGCCTCGGAGAGCTTGGTCGAGATCTGGCGCGCGCGGATGTCCGGCGAGCTGCCGGCGGGGCTCGGAACGAGGATCCGTATGGGCTTCGAGGGAAATCCCTGCGCCAGGCCGGGCGCGGCCAGCGCCCACTGTAAAATGATGAATAACGTCAATTTCTTGAGCATGGAGCGCGCACCCTCCTCGTCGAATTTTATCCGCCAGGTGATCGAGGCCGACCTCGCCTCGGGCAGGCACAAGGCGATTGTCACCCGATTTCCGCCCGAGCCGAACGGGTATCTTCATTTCGGCCACGCCAAGTCGATCGTGCTCAACTTCGGCCTGCCGCAGCAGTACGGCGGGCATTGCAACCTGCGCTTCGACGATACCAACCCCGAGAAGGAGGAGCAGGAGTACGTCGATTCGATCATCGACGCGGTGCGCTGGCTCGGCTGCGACTACGGCCCCAAGCCGCTCTACGCGAGCGACTATTTCGGCTTCATGTACCGGGCCGCCGAGCACCTGGTCGAACGCGGCCTCGCCTACGTCGACAGCCAGAGCGCCGAGGAGATCCGTGCCAACCGCGGCACGCTGACCGCGCCCGGCCGCAACTCGCCGTACCGGAATAGGTCTTCTGAAGAAAATCTTCATCTCCTGCGCAAGATGCGTGAAGGCGGGTTCCCGGACGGCGCCCACGTGCTGCGCGCGAAGATCGACATGTCGCATCCCAACATGATCATGCGCGACCCGCTGCTCCTGCGCATTCGACACGCGCATCACTACCGTCAGGGCGACACGTGGTGCCTGTACCCGTTATATGACTTTGCTCATCCG
>JBJMWH010000549.1:0-4282 GCA_045810245.1 Burkholderiales bacterium
CCAGTCCACCTGGACCACCGCGGCGCCGTTCGCGGCAAGGTCCCGGGCAAAGCCGGCGAGGCCTACGTTGACGACGCGCAGCGGCCCGCTGAGCAGGCTGGAGACGGAATTGGCCATGGCGCTAGGAAGCGCCGAGTTTAACCAATGAGGCTCGGCTTTAGCGCCGCGCGCGCCAGCGAAGCCGCGGATAGCGCTCGCGCGGACCCGCCGGTGCGAGGTAGGCCGGCGCTGCGGCTTCGAGCGCCTGCGGCCGGATGCCGAAGGGGAAGGCGCCGGCGCACACGTTCGGCACCTGCATCGAGCGCAGGTTGTCGCGCGTGATGAGCTTGCCCGGCAGCTTCTCCATGACGACCGCCTGCCAGTACGAAAGCCGGTCCGACAGGCCGATCACCGTGCGGTGCCGGCCTGTCATCTCGCAGACCAGCTCGACCAGCTCCTTGAGCGTGTACTGGCGCGGCCCGCAGAGCTCGTAGGTTTTGCCGTGCGTCGAAAGCTCGTCGAGCGCGCGGCTCATGACGTGAGCGACGTCGGCGACGTAGACCGGCTGGAAGCGCGCCTGCGGACACGCGATCGGCAGGACCGGGAACCTCCGGGCGAGCGCGGCAAAGGTGTTGAGAAACGCATCCTCGGGGCCGAAGATCACCGACGGCCGGAAGGCGGTGACGGCAAGGTCGGCGGCGGCGAGCGCGGCCTGCTCGCCCATCGCCTTGGTACGAAGATAGTCGGAAGGAGCGCTGGACGAGGCGCCGAGGGCGCTCATGTGCAGGAGCCGTCCGACGCCGCCCGAGCGGCAAGCGGCGACGACCCTGCGGGGCAGCTCCGCGTGCATGCGCTCGAAATCTCCGTGCAGGATACCCACCAGGTTGATCACGGCCTGCTTCCCGCGGGCGAGCGCCTCGAGCACTCCCGGCGCCATGATGTCGGTTTCGACCAGGTCGACCGTGGGGAGCGGCAGGAGGTGCTTGGCGCGCTCGCGCCGTCGCGACGGCACCGTCAACTGGATGCCGCGGGCCGCCAGCGCCGCCACGAGGTGCCGGCCGACGAACCCGGAGCCTCCCAGCACCAGAACGTTGTCCAGCTTCACGGCGTGCTGGCCGCGGCCTCCGAGTCGTCTTCCTCGAGCGGTTCGCCCGCCGCGCGCGCCGGCACGGTGCCCAGCCGCGCCTTGATCGGCGTGGCGGACTTGGTCAGCACCGCGGAGTAGAACACCGAGTTCGCCATCACCTTCTTCACGTAGTCGCGCGTCTCGCCGAAGGGAATCGTTTCAGCGTAGATCGCGCCTTCGAGCGGCTTCGCGTCGCGCCAGCGGCGCGCGCGCGAGGGGCCGGCATTGTAGGCGGCGGACGCGAGCACCTGGTGGCCGAGCTGGTCGAGCACCATCCGCATATAGCCAGCACCCAGGTTGACATTGGTCTTGACCTCGGTGACGTCCTTCGGCCGGAAGTTGCGCATGCCGACCTTCTTCGCCACAAGCTTGGCCGTCTTCGGCATCACCTGCATGAGGCCCGCGGCGCCGACGCCGGAACGCGCGTCAGTGACGAAGCGGCTTTCCTGCCGCGCGAGGCCCAGCACCCAGGCTTCGTCGAGGTTGTAGGTTTTCGCGTACTCGCTGAACACCTCGTAGTACGGGACGGGATAGCGCAGATCGAAGTTGTGGGTGCGCACCGTGCGATCGGCGGTATGGATGGCGCGGTCGTTGACCCCTTCGCGGCGCGCGAGCTCGGCTGCGGCAAGCAGCCGCTTGTCGTCGAAATGCCGGATAGTAAAGAGCCACTCCCGCACGCCTTCGGTGCGCATCCCCAGGCGGATCAGCTCGAGCGCGCGCGCGAGGCCGGAATTGGCGCGCGCTTTCGCGACGTCATCGTCGTTTGGTGTGTAGCCGGCAACCGGGACCGTGCCGACATAGCCAAGCTCCTCGTTCGCGAGGAGGCCGTAGAAGTCGGTCTGGCCGGCGATGCGCAGGTAATAGGCGCGGCTGCCGGTGGCTTCACCCTGGGCGGCGAGCGCTCGCCCGTACCAGTACGTCCAGGCGGCCTCGCGCCGTTGCTCGGTTGACATCCGGTCGATCGCCTCGCGCACCGTCTGCCATGCGCCGCGGCGCAGTGCCGCGCGCGCCTTCCAGGCAAGCTGCTGGTCGTCGAGCCGCGCGTCGTCGGCGCGGGCGAACCAACGAAGCGCATTCTCGTGATGGACCCGCGCGCCTTCCAGCGCTACGCGCCCCCACAGGTAGCGCACGTCTTCTTCGGGCAGCTCCTTCGCAAGCTCGCCTTCGAGCATTCCCGCGACCGCTTCAGGATCGTTGCGCGCCTGGCGGAGCGCGGCAAGCACCACGACCTCCTTGGTGGCGCGCTGGTCCATGGTGCGGGGCAGCTTGGCGAGCAGGCGCTTCGGCTGGCGCGCGGCCTCGGCCAGCATGCGCTCGTCGGGGGCTTCGGCCTTGGGCAGATAGCCCAGCGCGGTCTTCGCCGCGGTGATCTGCCCATCCTCGAAGAGCTCGCGCACGCGCAGCCACACGTCGGGAACCTGGATGCGGCCGCGCTCCCACATGAGCGTCGCAAGCTTTTCGCAGCCCTCGGGCAGCTCGACCGGGTAGACCCACATCTCCTGCGCTTCCGCAAGCGCGGACTCGTCGCCGCGCGAGACGCGCGAGAGCAAGGCATAGCAGCGGATCTCGACATCGTCGCGCGCGTAGTCGGCCGCCTCGCGGTCGAATTGCTTCCAGTCGCCGCGCTTGCCGAGCACCTTCAGCCAGTCGCCTCGCATGCGCTCACCGACGTAGGTGTTGCCGTAGGAAGAGAAAAACGCCTTGACTTCAGCGCTCTGGGCGTCCTCCAGCTTGAGCGACAAGCGCATGTACTCGATCCAGGGCGTCAGAACATGGCCCTCGATCTTCTGGGCATGGCTCGCGAGCTTGATCGGGTTGCCCATGCGGTACGCATCGAACACGCCCATGATGTGGAAATCGGCATCCTTCGTGCTCGCGGCAGCAAAAGCCGCCGCCGGCAGGAGCATCGCCAGGAGTAAAACCCGGAGTAGACTGAGTAAGCCCAACTTTGAGCCCAACTTCTTGAAAATCATGGGTTAACCGAGCATAGCACAGCGATGGACGGCGACACGTTAAAAAGCTGGCGCAAGGGGGAGCGCGAGCGGCTCATCCGAGAGCGCTCGGCGCTCGATCCGGTAACACTGGAGCGTTGGCGGCATCGGATAGATGGTTTCTTGGAGCGGTCGTTCCCCGGACTGGCCGGCCGGCGCGTGGCTTTCTGCTGGCCGATCCGCAACGAATACGACGCGCGGCACCTCGCAAGAACGCTTCGCGACCACGGTTCGTTGACCGCGCTCCCGGTGGTCGTCGCGCCCAGGCAGCCGCTCGTCTTCCATGAGTGGCATCCCGGCGTCGAGCTCGCCAAGGGCGCACTCGACATTCCCTACCCGGTCGGTTCGCGCGAGGTCGTACCGGAGGCGGTCCTCCTGCCGATGAACGGCTGGGATCCCCAGGGCTACCGCCTTGGGTATGGCGCCGGTTTCTTCGACCGAACTCTCGCCCGCCTCGCCAAGCGGCCGGTAGTGATCGGCATCTCCTACGAGTTCGCGCGCCTCGACACGATCCACCCCCAGTCCTGGGATGTACCGGTGGACTACGTGGTCACGGAGCGCGGCGTCTACCGGCGCGACCCCGAGGGCCTGGCGTTCCTCGGCGAGCCACAGGCCGGCGACGACCCGAGCGTGCTGTCTTCGCCGGTCTGTTACGCCGGAGAAGTGAAGCGCGGCTGAAAACCGGGGTCAGACCCCGATTCTTCCTGGTTTGGCTTCAATGGGGTCTGACCCCGATTTTCTTGCTAAAGCAGGAAAAGCTTGTAGGCCGGGTTGGCCGTTTCGTCGGCGTACGGATAGCCGACTTTCCTGAGGAACGTCCGGAACTGGCTCAGCTCCGCGCGCGGCACCTGCATGCCGACGAGCACGCGGCCATAGTCCGCGCCCTGGTTGCGGTAGTGGAAGAGGCTGATGTTCCAGTCGCCGCGCATGCTCTCGAGGAAGCGCAGCAGCGCGCCGGGGCGCTCGGGAAATTCGAACCGGTAGAGCAGCTCGGGCGAAGGCGTGCTTTTTACAAACGAGGCGCGGCCTCCGACCATGTGGCGCAGGTGCGTCTTGGCCATCTCGTTGTCGGAGAGGTCGAGCGTACGCAGTCCCTGCCGGCGCAGGCTCCGCACGATGCGCACCGTGTCTTCGCGCGCGCGCACCTCGATGCCCACGAACACATGCGCGTCGCTCGAATCGGCAA
>JBJMWH010000550.1:0-5157 GCA_045810245.1 Burkholderiales bacterium
TCTGCGAGCGCGGCAGCCGCATCTCCCAGGGCCATGGCCAACGCGGAAATCCGCTCGCACGCGTGCCGCATGCAAAGCACAGCCGCGGTGTCCATGACGTCCTGGCTGGTAGCGCCGAAGTGGACGTAGCGCGCTGCCTCGGGCGACATTGCCGCGACTTTTTCGGTGAGCACTTTTACGAACGGAATCGCAAGCGCGCCGGCGATGCGCCCCTGCTTCGCCAAGGCCGCAACGTCGAACGAGGCGCCGGCGCAGACCTTGCCGATCGTCTCGGCATGTGGCGCAGGGAACAGCCCGTTGCGCGCGCTAGCCGCGGCAAGCGCGCCTTCGAAGCGCGCCATGGCGGCGAGATAACGCTCGTCGGAGAGCGCTTGGGCGCAGTGCTCGTCCGAAAAGATGAGCTCGAGACTCAGTCGAAGCTTATTCCGCGTCGGGTTGCTTCGAAGGCTGCGCGCGATCGAATGCCTCGAGCTTCATGCAGGCCTCGAAGATGCGCATCAGCGTCGGGTAAGGGCCGAGGTCGGCCGAGTAGCGCCTGGCGTTGAACACCTGCGGCACGAGGCAGCAGTCGGCCATCGTCGGTGAGTCGCCGTGGCAGAAGCTGCCGGTGCCGCCGCCGCTTTTATCCCGATTCAGGTCGGCCTCGAGCTTGCCGAAGCCGTCGGCGATCCAGTGCCGGTACCAGGCGTTAATCTGTTCTTCGTCCTGGCCGAGCGCGCGTTTCAGGTGCTGCAGCGTGCGCAGGTTGTTCAGAGGGTGGATTTCGCATGCGACCAGAAGCGAAAGGCTGCGCACCCGCGCGCGTCCTGCGGCGTCGGAGGGAAGGAGCGGCGGTTCGGGCCGCGTCTCTTCGAGATACTCGATTACGGCGAGCGATTGGGACAACGTGCGCTCGCCGTCGACGAGGGCGGGCAGAAGCGCCTGCGGATCGACCGCGGCGTACTCCGGCCTGCGGTGCTCGCCCTTGGGAAGATGGACGAACACCGGGTCGTAGGCGAGGCCCTTCAGGTTCAGCGCGATGCGTACGCGGAAGGCCGCCGAGCTGCGAAAGTAGGTGTACAGCTTGATCAAGTGACAACCTGCGGCTAAAGCGCCGGCGCGATCTTCACCTTCAGTTCGCCGACGGAGTCGATCCCGCCGAGCAACTCGTCGCCCGGCTTCACCGGCCCCACGCCGGCGGGCGTACCCGTGAAGATCACGTCGCCCGGCTCGAGCGTGTAGTGCTCGGACAGATAGGCGATCTGCTCGGGAACCGACCAGATCATGTCGGCAAGGTCGGCCTTCTGGCGCTGCTTGCCGTTCACGTTGAGCCAGATCGCACCCTTGGACGGATGACCGATCTTGGAAGCCGGCACGAGCTCGCTGCACGGCGCGGACTCGTCGAAATTCTTGCCGAAGTCCCACGGCCGTCCGTGGTCCTTGCCCCACTGCTGCAGGTCGCGGCGGGTCATGTCGAAGCCCACGGCGTATCCATAGACGTAGTCGTTGGCGCGCTTGGCGTCGATGCGGCGTCCGCCCTTCGCCAGCGCGACGACGAGCTCGGTCTCGTAGTGGTAGTTCGAAGTTTTAGCCGGGTAGTGGACCGTGCCGCCCCTTGGAATCAGGGCGAACTCGCTCTTCAGGAAGAAGAACGGCTGCTCGCGGCCGTCGCCGCCCATTTCCTTCTGGTGCTCGGCGTAGTTGCGTCCGACGCAGAAGATGCGCCGCACCGGAAAGCTGTCGGAGGATCCGGCGACCGGCAGCGCCGGCGGGGTCCAAAGCGGGATGACGTGAGCCATTGAATGCCTCGAAGAAACAAACCCCGGATTTTAGTCCTTGGCCGAGAGTTCGCGCGCCAGGATTTCGCGCAGCTTGAAGCGCTGCACTTTGCCGGTCGCGGTGCGCGGCAGCTCGTCGACTGCACGCACCCACTTCGGACGCTTGTGGCGCGGTAACAGGCGCTCGCACGCCTCCTGCGCGGCGCGCTGCGCAGCGGCCGGATCGTGGCTGGCAGTCACGAAAAGCGCGATGCGCTCCAGCCCGTCGGCATCGGCCACCGCCACGCACGCGGCCTCCGCGACCGCGGCCTGCTGTGCCGCGACCGCTTCCAATTCGCCGGGCTGCACCCACTGGCCGGCGATCTTGAGCAGCTCGTCGGATCGACCCTGGTGGACGTAGTAGCCATGCGCGTCGCGCACGAAGAGATCGCGGCTGCAGAACCAGCCGTCGCGGAACTGCGCTTCGGTCTCGCGCGGAAGATTGGCATAGCCGGTGGCCTGCGCCGGATGCCTGATCCAGAGGACGCCGGGTTCGCCTGCGGCCGGGGCATGGCCGCTCCGATCGCGCAGCTCGACCTGCACGCCATCGAGCGGCACGCCGGTCCGCATTCCATCAGAGGCACCGGGGGGCGTCATCATGCAGGCGCAGAATGTCTCGGACATCCCGTAGAGATTGAGCAGCTCGCCGCCGACCGTCCTGTGCCACTGCTCGACCAGCTGTCTCGAAAGCCGCTCCCCCGCGGCGACGAAGCGGCGCACCGCGGTGAACGGCGCCAAGCGCCCCGGCGGCTGGGCGAGAAGCCGCCGGTACAGCGTTGGTACGCTGAAGAGCGCCGCCGGCCGGTGACGCGCGACGAGCTCGATCACGGCATCGGCGTCGGGCCAGCCGGGATGGACCACCGCGGTCGCGCCGTGCGCAAGCGCCGCGAGCAAGCCGTGCTCGAGTCCGTAGGCGAAGAAGAACTTCGAGGTGCTGAACACTCGCTCGCCCGCGCCCACCCCGATGCAGCGCAACGCGAGGCCGAGCGAAGTAAAGCCGCGATGCGCATGCACGATGCCTTTTGGCCGGCCGGTGGTGCCCGATGAATAGAGCATGAAGGCCGGCGCTTCGGCCGCGAGGTCGAACGCCGCGCTGTCGGGAGTGCTCGCTGCTTGGTGCGCAAAGGCCGACGCGAGCATCGGCTTCACGCCGGCGAGACTCCTGTGGACGAATTCCTGCTCGCACAGGGCGAGGCTCGGCCGGCAGTCAGCCGCCGCGTGCTCGAACTCGGTATCGGAGAGCTTGTCGTTCAACGCGACCGCGACCGCACCGGCACGGATGGCGCCCAGCCAGGCTGCCGCGAAATCGGGCGTGTCGCGCATGAGGAACAGCACGCGGTCCCCCGGACGCACGCCGAGCGCGGCAAACGCTCCGGCGGCGCGCGCAACGCGCGCAGCGAGGTCCGAAAAATTAACGCTTTCCTCGCCGCAAATGAGCGCGGTACGGTGTCCGTGCCGCGCCAGCGCTTCCCTTCCGAGCAGGAGCTCCGCGCCGTTCATCCGCACGGCTCGACCAAGCGGACCGTGGCGTCGCCGCGCACCTCGCTGCGGCACGCGAGGATGATGCCCCTGGCGCGCTCCTCCGGCTCGAGCGCATGCTCCGAGCGCTCGAGCTCCACCACCTCGCCGCTCACGAGCTCGCACTTGCAGGTGCCGCAGTTGCCGGTCTGGCACGAGAACGCAAACGGCACGCCCGCGCGCAGCAGCGCCGCGAGAATCGTGTCGCCGGTCTCGACCGGAATGCGCCGCCCGTCGTCCTCGAGGGTTATTTGCATGGGCCTGCCCTGGCGGCTACGATGGTAGCAATTGTTCGGAGCCCAAACAAAGTCGATGGCGCGCGAAGGCTTGAAGCCCGGAATCCTGCCCGGCCTGCTTGGCTATCGGCTGCGGGTCGCGCAGCAGGCGCTGTTCCGGGACTTCCAGGCGAGCGTCGCCGAGCTTTCCCCGGGCAGGGTGGGCATTCTGCTCCTCATCGAGGCGAACCCGGGCGTGACGCAGAGCCGGTTGGCGCAGGCGGTCTCGCTCGAGCGCTCCACCATGGTGGGCGTGGTTCACTTCCTCGAGGGCCGTTCCCTGGTCGAGCGCCGGCGCGGCGAGGACCGCCGCACCAATGGGCTGTGGCTCACTCCGTCCGGCCGCGGCGTCGTCGGCAAGCTGAAACGCCGCATCCAGCTCCACGAGCGCCGCGTCTCGTCGCGCCTTACTCCCGCCGAACGGGAGCAGCTCCTGGGCCTGCTCGAGAAGCTGGTGGGATAAAAGGAAAGGGGCGCCGCAGCGCCCCTTTCGTCATGCCACTGCAACAACGGGTTCTTACATGCGATAGGCCGCTTCGCCGTGCGCCGCGGTGTCGAGGCCTTCGCGCTCGTCCTCCTCGCTGACGCGCAGCCCGATCGTGAGATCGACCACTTTGTAGGCGACGAAGGCGACGAGCCCGGACCAGATGATGGTCACGCCGACCGCCTTCGCCTGGATCCAGAGCTGGGCGCTGATGCTCTCGAAGCCCGGTTTCATCTCAAACCAGTTGTTGGGGAAGCCGGGTCCGCCAAGCGACGGGTCGTTGAACACCCCAGTGAGCAGCGCACCCAGAATGCCGCCGACCGCGTGCACGCCGAAAACGTCCAGCGAATCGTCGGCGCCGAGCATCTTCTTCAGCCCGCTCACGCCCCATAGGCACACCAGGCCGGCGGCCAAGCCGATGACGAAGGCGCCCGGGATGCCGACATTGCCCGCCGCCGGGGTAATCGCCACGAGGCCCGCGACCGCGCCCGAGGCGGCGCCGAGCATGGTCGGCTTGCCCTTGAACAGCGCTTCGCCGAGGCTCCACGACAGCACCGCGCAGGCGGTCGCAAGGTAGGTGTTGATGAACGCGAGCGCGGCGGAATTCCCGGCCTCGAGCGCGGACCCGGCATTGAAGCCAAACCAGCCCACCCACAGCAGCGACGCCCCGATCATCGTGAGCGGCAGGTTATGCGCCGGCATCGCCTCCTTGCCGTAGCCGACGCGCTTGCCGATCAGGTAGGCGCCGACCAGTCCCGCAATCCCGGCGTTGATGTGCACCACCGTTCCGCCGGCGAAATCGAGCGCGCCCATCTGCCACAGCCAGCCGGCCTTGCTGTTCATCTCGTCCACGACCTTGGCGCTGGTGTAGGCGTCGGGCCCCATCCAGAACCACACCATGTGCGCGATCGGGGTATAGGCCAGGGTGAACCAGATGACGATGAACACGAGCACCGCCGAGAACTTCGCCCGCTCGGCGAACGCCCCCAGGATCAGGCAGCAGGTGATGGCCGCGAAGGTCGCCTGGAACGCTACATAGGCGAGCTCCGGAATGACCACACCCTTGGAAAACGTAGCAGCGGTC